>NZ_JBIAYW010000008.1:144131-145886 GCF_042898305.1 Dactylosporangium sp. NPDC000521 | reverse complement strand
TCTTGATGCTGACCGGGTCGGTGGGGTCGTGCAGTTCGGGCTCGACGCGCAGCAGTGACACGACCCGGCCGGCGGCGACGTGACCGCGGGTCACCTTCTCCGCGACCTCGGTGAGCGTCCGCAGCGGGCTGACGAGGAACGCCGCGTACGCGTAGAACGCGACCAGCTCGCCCGGCGTGATCCTGCCCGCGACGGCGAACCTGGCGCCGAGCCACGTGACCAGCGCGACGAACAGACCCGGCAGCAGGATCTGGGCGCCTTCGAGGAGCGTCTCGACCTTCGCGACCCGGATGCCGGCGGCGCGCACCTGCTGCGACTCGGCCCTGTACCGCCCCGACACGACGTCCTCACCGCCGATGCCGCGCAGGATCCGCAGCCCCGACACGATGTCCGCGGCGCGGCCGGTGAGCGCACCGGCGAGCTCCCGCTGCGCGCGGCGACGCTGGTGGAGCGGCTTGAGCAGCAGCCCGACGACGGCGACGAGCAGCGGCACGCCGATGACGACGACGAGCCCGAGCGGCACCGACACGTCGAGCAGCAGCACGGAGACGACGACGATCGCGACGACGGCCCCACCACCGCGGGCGCTGACGTCCATCGCGTACCCGATGTGGTCGAAGTCCGTGGTGCCGATGCTCACGACCTCGCCGGTGGCGACCTTCTTCGGCAGCGTCGCCCCGAGCCGCGTCGCGTGCCGGGCGGTGACCTGCATGGTCCGGAACCCGGCACTCAGGAAGTTCGTGACGGCGAACCGGTGCCGCATGATGCCGCTGACCGCGGTCACCGTCCCGAGCCCGAGCAGCGCCCCACCCGCCGCGAGCAGCGCACCCCGGTCATGGCTGGTCAGCGCGTCGACCCCGGCACCGAGCGCCGCCGGCACGAGCGCCTGACTCACCATCCAGACGATCCCGAGAGCGATCCCCACGATGATCGTCGGCAGCTGATGCCGCAGCACCCACAGCAGATACCGCGCGGCGGACCCGCTGTCAGGCTCCCCCGGCTCGTCGATCGGCAACCGTTTCATGGCTCGCCGACGGTAACCCGGCCGGCGGGTCCGACGCCTTACAATTTCCGCCCGCTGGACAGTCCCCGCGGCGCGCCGTCAGCGGTCGACCTCGGTGAAGTCCCACGCCTGCGGCCGCCGCGACACGAGATGCGACGGCGGGTCCGCGAACTCCTCAGGCGCGCTCCCCCGCCACTTCGCGACGACAACCAGCCGGTGGTCCGTCGACGAGTACACCTCGCTGCTGATGTGCAGCGGATGCACCTCGACCTTGGGCAGCATCGCCTCACACACCCACGACAACAGCTCGTCGAACGCCTCCGGGTGCGCCCGGACCTCCCACATGCGCACGATCACGGCGCTGGACTCTACTCCCATGCCGCCCTCACCGTCCCTCCCGCTCTCCGCCACCCATGCACACAGCCACCTGCGCCGGCTCCCCGCCCACCATCACCTTGATCGAAGCACGAATCCGGCCGCCGGCACAGCCAGACCCAGCCTTCGATCTCCCGTCCCGGAACGCCGGTCGCGCGGGTGTGGCGGCTGGGCGGGACGCCCGTGATGCGCCGCCGCATCCACCGACGCGGGGTTCACCGTCGTGGGGTGATCCAAGGACGGATCCGGCTGCCGGGGTGGCCACCCCCGTCCTTGGATCATGCCGTTGAAGGCCGTGGCCTCCATGGCGACGAGCGGGTTCTCCATGGGTGATCCGCTGTGTCCGGTCAGCGGCGATGGAGGTTCGCCTTGGGCCG
>NZ_JBIAYW010000008.1:74066-144031 GCF_042898305.1 Dactylosporangium sp. NPDC000521 | reverse complement strand
TCCGCTCACGCCGTTGAAGGCCGTGGCCTCCATGGCGACGAGCGGGTTCTCCATGGGTGATCCGCTGTGTCCGGTCAGCGGCGATGGAGGTTCGCGTTGGGCCGGCCGGGGTTTGCCGCCGCAGCCGTCGTGATCCAAGGCCGGTTCTGGCCGTGCGGGCAGCCGGATCCGTCCTTCGATCTCCGCCTGCCACACCGCACGCCGGTCCGGTTCCATCGAATTCGGCCAGCACCTCTGACGTCAATGACCCCCGGAACATGCCCAGGAGCACACCGCACCGTCCACGAGAGGCCGCCGGGCGGTGCCAGCTCGACCGCCCCCTCGCAAACGCGCCGCATCCCACGAGCGCCCGCCGGGCGATGCCGACCCGACCGCCCCCTCGCAAACGCGCCGCATCCAGCGAGAGGCCGCCGGGCGGTGCCGGCTCGGCGTTGTTCCGCGCGGTGGGCAGGCGCGGGCTCCGTCTGAGGGGTCGGGGTCAGGCGGTGACGAGGGTGACGGGCATCGCGGAGTCGGTGGGCAGGCCGAGCCGGCCGGGGGTGGCGCCGGCGGCGACGAGGTGTGAGCCGAGGGCGGCGACCATGGCGCCGTTGTCGGTGCACAGCTTGGGGCGCGGGACGCGCAGCGTGATGCCGTGCTTGTCGCAGCGCTCCTGGGCGAGGGCGCGGATGCGAGAGTTGGCGGCGACGCCACCACCGATGACGAGGGTCCGCACGCCGCCGGCGAGGCAGGCGTCGACGGCCTTGGCGGTGAGCACGTCGCAGACCGCTTCCTGGAAGCTGGCGGCGACGTCGTTGACGGGAACCGGCTCCCCGGCGCGCTGCCGGGCCTCGACCCAGCGCGCGACCGCGGTCTTCAGGCCCGAGAACGAGAAGTCGAACCGGTGCTCGACCAGGTCCCGGGCGGCGGTCAGCCCACGCGGGAACGGAATGACGATCTGCCCCTCACGGGCGGCGCGGTCGATCGGCGGCCCGCCCGGGAACGGCAGCCCGAGCAGCCGAGCGACCTTGTCGAACGCCTCCCCGGCGGCGTCGTCGATGGTCGCGCCGAGCGGCTCGACCCGGCCGGCGAGGTCGTCGACCTTCAGCAGCGACGAGTGCCCGCCGGAGACGAGCAGGGCGATCGCCGGCTCGGGCAGCGGGCCGTGCTCCAGGGTGTCGACGGCGACGTGCGCGGCGAGGTGGTTGACGCCATAGATCGGTTTGCCGGCGGCGAGCGCATACGCCTTCGCCGCGGCGACACCGACGAGCAGCGCACCGGCGAGCCCGGGCCCGGCGGTGACGGCGATCGCGTCGACGTCGCCCAGCGTGATCCCGGCGGTGTCGAGGGCACGCTGGACGGTCGGGACCATCGCCTCGAAGTGGGCGCGGCTGGCGACCTCAGGGACGACCCCGCCGAACCGCGCGTGCTCCTCCACGCTCGACGCGACCTCGTCGGCGAGCAGCGTGTGCCCGCGGACGATGCCGACGCCCGTCTCGTCGCAGGACGTCTCGATGCCGAGGACAAGGGGCTCAGTCTTCACGTCTCATCACCAACGCATCCGTGTTGCTCGGCTGGTAGTAGCCCTTGCGGACGCCGACACCCTCGAACCCGTAGCCGGCATACAGCTTCTGCGCGGGCAGGTTGTCGACGGCGACCTCGAGCAGCACCTGCCGGATGCCGTGCCGGGCCGCCTCGTCGAGCAGCGCTTCGAGCAGCCGCCGCCCGATGCCCTGCCGCTGCGCGTCCTTGCGGACCCCGACATTCTGGATCCAGGCCTCGTCGGGCGGGGCGAGGGCCAGCCCGGCATACCCGACGACCCGCTCACCGTCGAGGGCCACGAGATAGTGGTGGCCGTTGGCGAGCTCGTTCCAGAACATGCCCGCGGACCACCGCTCCTCCCCGAACAGCTCGTCCTCGATCGGCAGCAGCGACTCGATGTGAAACCAGCGGAGCTCGGCCAGCGCGACGGTCACGGCAGCGCCGGCTTCCGCTCGCCGGGCGCGACGGCGTCGGGCCTGCGCAGGTAGAGCGGGACGAGCGTCTCGCTGGGCGCCTTGGACAGGACCCGGTCGGCGGCCAGCTCGGCCAGCGCCCGCGCGGAAGGGTGCAGCAGCGGCAGCACCGGCAGGCCGAGCACGTCGGCATACTTCTCGGCCCCGTCCCCGGCCGCCCCGTCGACGGCAAGGCCTTCCCTTGCGGCCACCGCCGCGGGCTTGTCGACGGCGGGGCCGGTGACGCGGGTGCCGTCGTGATAGACGGACCAATAGATCTCTTTGCGGCGGGCGTCGGTGGCGACGAGGACGCGGCCGGGGAGGGGGTGGCCGATGCCGTCGAGGGAGCAGACGCCATAGACGGGGACGTCGAGGGCGTGGGCGAGAGCGGCGGCGGTGACCATGCCGGCGCGCAGGCCGGTGAACGGGCCGGGCCCGGTGCCGGCGACGACCGCGGCCAGGTCGCCGGGGGCCGCGTGACCTTCGGCGAGGACCGCCTGGATCTGCGGGGCGAGCAGCTCGCCGTGGGCCTTCCCGTCGACGGTGACCCGCTCGGCGACGACGGCGACCGCGAGCTCGTCGACGCGGACGAGCGCCGCCGTCACCGCGGGCGTCGAGGAGTCCACCACCATCACCAGCACGCCGCCAACTCTACCGACCGGGTCTGACACTTCCGGCGGTCGCGGTCCGGTCAGTTAACAGGTCCGCAACGAGCCGGGCCTAGCATCGGCCGACATCGACCCGCGTGCGGCAGGAGAGCGGTATGACTGAGCCGGTCCTGGTCGTGGACCTGGGATCCTGGGCATTGTCCGCCGCGGTCGTCACGCGGGAGCAAGGGCTGGAGCACACGCGGGAGCAGCTGCGCCTGGTGCGGGATCCGGCGACCGGCGCCACCCGCCTGCCCGGCGGAGCGAGCCTCGACCCCGCGAGCCAGCGGCTGGTCACGGGTGAGCGGCTCAGGGACCAGCATCCCCGGCACTACGTCGACGGGGTGCGGCGGGCCGTCGACGCGAACGCCCCGATCTGGCTCGGCGACCAGCTCGTCAACGGCGCCGAGCTGGTCACGGCGGCGCTCGACACGGTCGTCCAGGAGGCGAGACGGCAGCACGGCGAGGTCACGCGGCTCGCGGTGACGGTGCCGGCGGCGTACCGGACGCACGACCCGCGCCGGGAGGTGCTGGTGACGGCCGCGGCGGTCGCCGGGTTCCCGGACGTGGAGCTGGTGCACGACCCGTCGGCGGCGGTCGCCGACCCCCTGGCGCAGCTGGACCTGCCCGACGGCGCGCACGTGCTGGTCTGCGACCTCGGGGCGACGTGGAGCGCCACGCTGACGCAGCTGCAGCGCGGGGTGGCGGTGCCGTTGAGCCAGGAGAGCTCCGGCAGCGGGCGCGACCTCGACGTGGTGCTCGCCGCGGACCTGCGCGCCACCCTGACGGAGTGGGTGGAGCCCGCGTTCGCGGCCGGCGGCGACGTCAGTGTGCGGGCGAACTTCCACGCCCTCGACATCGTGCGCCGGCTCAAGCATCGGTTGAGCGAGGCGCCGGAGGCGACCGACCAGGTCGAGCCGGGCGCTCCTGCGTACACCATGCGCCGGAACCTCCTGGAGCAGCTGACCGAACCGGCGAACCGGTGGCTGATCGCCAGCTGCCGGGCGGTGATCGCGCGGGCGGGGATCGTGCCGGCGGAGGTGGCGGCCGTGGTGCTCGTCGGCGGCTGCGCGCACCTGCCGGGGGTGGCGCAGGCGCTGCACGCGGGGCTCGGCCGTCCGGTGACACGGCCGCCGGAGCCGGAGCTGGCGGTGCTGCGGGGCGCGGCGCGGCTGGCCGGCGACAGAGCGACGCGGACGCTGCCGGTGGACCCCGCGCCGTGGCGGGTCGAGCCGCTCGCGTGGACGGTCCCCGGCGGGCGGGGGCGGCTGGTGCGCTGGCTGGCGAAGGAGGGTGAGCCGTATCCGGCGGGCGCGCCGCTCGCGCAGATCCGCACCGCCGACGACCGGGTCTTCGACCTCACCGCGGGGCGCGCCGGCGGGGTGCTGCTGGAGCAGCGCGTGCCGGTCGGCGGCATGGTGGTGTCGGGCACGGCCGCGGCGCACGTGCGGATCGTGCCGACCGCCGAACGGTTCCAGCTCGCGAAGCGGCACCACCTGCGGGTCGCGGGCGACTGGCTGCTGATGCCGGACCGCCGGATGCTGGTCGAGTGGTCGCGGACCGGCGAGTACGTGAAGGTCCGCTCGGTCGACAGCGGTGCGCTGGTCACGGAGCTGCGTCCAGGCCGCGGCGCGGGCCGCCCGCAGCACGGGCAGGTGGCGCTCGGCCCCAACCAGCAGCTGGCGCTGGTCACCTGGGACGCCGACGGCCACTTCGCCGTGTGGGACGTCCTGTCGGGGCGCATGACCAGCAGCTTCTCCGACGCGCACCGGCCCGACGCGGTCCTCGTCAACGAGGGCGAGTGGCGGCTCGTCGCGACCGGTGAGGGTGCGGCGAGCGTCGGCCGGTACCGGCGGGACGTGGCCACCGTGTGGGACCTGGCGACCGGGGCGCGGCTCGACCGGATCGTCGGGGAGGACCTGACGCGGCGGTTCGCCGGGTACACGGACACCAGCCGCGCGGACGCGTTCGCGACCGAGATGGCGAGCCCCGACGGGCGGCTGCGGGCCGCGGTGCTCGACGGATCGGTGTGCGTGCGGGACGTCGAGACCGAGGCGGAGGTGTTCCGCGCGGACCTGTCACCGGCGCGGCAGGTCCGGACCGCGTTCTGCCACCAGGGGCGGCACCTGCTGGCCCGGCGTACCGACGACGAAGGCACATCGATCGACGTCTGGGAGGTCCTGCAGCCCGCCTAGGTTGGTGACCTGCTGTGGCGTTTCTTCGCCGGTACGGTCAGCTGACGGCGCTCTTGTCGCTCTTTCCTCGCCGGTACGGTCGGCTCACGGCGCTGTCGTCGCTCTTCCTCGCCGGTACGGTCGGCTCACGGCGCTGTCGTCGCTGCTCCTCGCCGGCTAGGTCAGGTCGCGGCGCTGTCGTCGCTCTTCTTCGCCGGTGCGAGGTGTGCCACGCGGGCGGGCCAGCCGGCGCCGTGCGGGACGACGGTGACGGTGCGCGTGTCGTCGTCGTGGCGGGTCAGGCGCAGCTCCAGATGGTCGTCGGCGAGGTGCTCGACGAACCCCTCACCCCATTCGACGAGCGTCACCGAGTCCTCGACGGTGGCGTCGAGGTCGAGGGCGTCGAGCTCGCCGATGGGGTCCTTGACGTCCCCGAGGCGGTACGCGTCGACGTGCACCATCGCGGGGCACCCCGCGACGACGGGACGGTGCACGCGGGCGATCACGAACGTCGGTGACGTCACCGCGCCCTGCACCTCCAGCCCGGCGCCGATCCCCTGGGCGAGCGCCGTCTTGCCCGCGCCGAGAGGCCCGGTGAGCAGCACGATGTCCCCGGCGTGGAGGACCGCGGCGAGCCTCTTGCCGAACTCGTGCGTGTCGGCGGCCGTCGGCAGCTGTACCGCTCGCGACGTCACCGGTCCTGGACCTTCTTCAGGAACGTCTCGATGGCGTCGTTGACCTCCTCGGCGTGCTCGAGCATCACGACGTGCCCACCGTCGGCGACGACGACCAGCTCCGCCTCCGGCAGCACCGCGGCGATCTCGCGGGTGTGGGTGAGCGGGGTGAGCACGTCACGGTCGCCACAGATGAGCAGCACCGGCACCTTGCGCAGCGGCCCGAGGACCAGCAGCCGGGCGTGGGTGTAGAGGGTCCGCAGGTACCGCGCGATCACGTCCGTCGACGTGGTGGTGTTCATCTTCTCGACGTACGAGACGAGGGCGGGACTCGGGCGGGCGGTGCCGAAGCCGTACCGGCGGGTCAGCAGCCACGCGAGGTCGGTGGAGGCGCGCCGGGCGCGGTCGACGACATTGGAGCTGATCGGGGCGGCGAGGCCGACGATGGGCATCAGCGGCCGGCGGAACTTCGCGACCACCTCCGGCAGGCCGAACGTGACCTGGTCCAGCTTGCCGGCGGACGTGGAGATGAGCACGACCGCGTCGACCCGCGACTCGAACAGCTCCGGGACCTGCTCGGCCAGCGCCATGATGGTCATGCCGCCCATGGAGTGGCCGATCAGGATGACCCGGCCGGTCGGGGCGGCCGCCTGCAGCACCGCGCGGAGCCCCGCGCCGAGGGCGTCGAGCGAGTACTCGCCCTTGTGGAGCCGGCCGGAGCGGCCGTGGCCCGGCTGATCGTAGAAGATCATGCGGTGCTTGCCCTCCAGCGCCCGGCGCTGGAAGTGGAACGTGCCCATGTCGAGGCAGAACCCGTGCACGAACACGAGCGTGGGCGCGTCCTCCGCCCCGTCCTCCGGCCCGTTCACGATCTCGACGTGCAGATCGATGCCGTCGTCGGTGGTGACGGTCAGCTCCTCGTCGAAGTCCCAGACACCGAACTCCTCATCGGCGTAGACGTCGTCGGCGTTCTTCGACCGGTGCACGAGGTACCGCTCGGTCGCGACCCCGGCTGCGACACCGGCGGCGGCCACACCGAGGATCGCGCCGATGATCCCGACCTTCCGGCGCCGGCTGCTCTTCTCGACCTCGCTACCCGTCATGCGCTCTCCCCCAGGTACACCCGCGGTGTTCTGTTGCTGCCCATCCTCGTAACGATCTCGTAGTTGATCGTGTCGGCGGCCGAGGCCCAGTCGTCGGCGGTCGGCTCGCCGCGCGTACCGGCGCCGAAGAGCACGGCCTCGTCACCGGCGCGGACGTCGTCGTCGCCGCAGTCCACGACGATCTGGTCCATGCACACCCGCCCGACGACCCGGCGCACCTTCCCGCCGATGTGGACCAGCCCGCGGCTGCTCGCCGACCGCGGGACCCCGTCGGCGTACCCGACCGGCACCAGGGCCAGGTTGGTGTCCTTGAGCACCTTGTACGTGTGGCCGTAGGAAACGCCTTCGCCGGCCGGAACGGCCTTCACCAGCGCGACGCGCGCATGAACACTCATCGCGGGCCGCAGATCAGGCGCGGCACCGGGAATCGGCGACAGCCCATACGTGGACAAACCCACCCGAACCAGCTCGAAGTGGCTCTCAGGCAGCGTCAGCGCCGCGGCGGAGTTCGCGAGGTGCCGCAGCGGCGGCTCGACCCCCAGCCTGGCCGCCACGTCGAGCGCATCGTCGAACGCCAGCTGCTGCCGCAAGATCGAGGGGTGCCCCGGCTCGTCCGCGCACGCGAAGTGGCTCCAGATCGCCGCGATCTCCACATCCCCGCCGGCCTGCGCCTTCGCCGCCGCCGTGACCAACCCCGGCCAGTCCCCCCGCGCCGCCCCGTTCCGTGACAACCCCGTGTCGATCTTCAAGTGCACCGCCGCGACCCGCCGCGCCTTCCGCGCCGCGTCCACGATCTCGTCCAGCGCGGCGACCGACGCCGCCGACAGGTCCACGTCCGCCTCGACCGCCTCGACCAGCGGCCGCCCCGGACTGTGCAACCACGAAAGAACCCTCACCCCGCCGCCGACGCCGTGCTCGCGCAGCGCCAGCGCCTCGTCGAGGGTGGCGGCGCCGAGCCAGCTCGCCCCGGCCCGCACAGCGGCGTCCGCGACGGGCAGCATGCCGTGCCCATACGCATCGGCCTTCACGACACTCATCAGGGCCGTCTCAGGCCGCAGCAACCCTCTGAGGGTCGCCACGTTGTGCCGGATCGCGTCGAGGTCGATCCGGACCTGAGCCTGCCACATGCGACTAAGCCTAAGCGGTGCCCCGACCACCCGGCTCAGCCCCAGTTCCTGCCCCAACCCCGAACTGTGCCGCGCACCCCTGGTCCACGCCCGCCACCAGCCAGCCGAGCCGCGCGACCCAGGCGCTGCGTGAGCAGCCACACCCGCTCCGCGACCGGCACGCCCGCAAGCGGCCGAGCCTGACGTCGATCGCGGAGAATGCCGCCGGCTGCGACCGTGACACCTGCGACAACGCGCGAAAGCGGGCGGCGCGGCTCGGACACTGGCAGAACACGGGACCACGAGGCGGCTGCGATCGAAAGCACGGGAACCGGCCCGGTGTCGACGGCCTCTTTCATCGACCCTAGCACCGCCCGAAAAATTTCCGAGCGGGCCGACACGGAGCGTGACTGTGCTCGGCGTGTCGGGACGGCTCGCCGGAAGGGGTCAGTGGTGCAGGGTTGACACCGCCTCGCGGAGGTGGGTGGCGACGTCGGCGGCGGTGACGGGGCCGGTGGCGGCGGCAAGGCGGCCGGCGAGGCCGTGGGTGAAGGCGGCCGCGATCGCCGCCTGCTCGGCGGGCAGGCCGGCGGCGAGCAGGGAGCCGAGCAGGCCCGCGAGGACGTCGCCGGTGCCACCGGTGGCGAGGGCGGGGGTGCCGGTCGGGTTGACGTACACGCGGCCGTCGGGGCTGGCGACGATCGTGCGGTTGCCCTTGAGCAGGACGACGCAGTCCATGCGCTCGGCGAGGTGCACGGCGGCGGTGATGCGGTCGTCGCCGGGGGCGCCGCCGGCGAGGCGCTGGAACTCGCCGTCGTGGGGGGTGACGACGGTCGGGGCGTCGCGGTCGCGGAGCCAGTCGGCCATGCGGGCGTCGACGAGCAGGGTGAGCGCGCTGGCGTCGAGGCAGGCGGGGACGGGCGCGCCGAGGACGGTGCGCAGCTCGGTGTACGCGCGTTCGTCGGTGCCCAGGCCGCTGCCGCACGTCCAGGCCTGGACCCGGCCGGCGTCGGCGACCCGGTCGGTCGCGATGACGGGAGGGTGCTGGGCCCGCACCAGAGAGGCCGCACCCCCGGCGTAGCGGACCAGGCCGGCCGGGCCGGCCAGGGCGCCGGCGACGGAGAGGACGGCGGCGCCCGGGTACTCGTCGGAGCCGGACGCGACGCCGACCACGCCGCGGGAGTACTTGTTGTCGTCGGCGGCCGGGCGGGGCCACCAGGCGGCGACGTCGGAGGCGTCGGGCACGTAGCAGGCGGGGTCGCCGGCGAGGAAGGGCGTCAGGCCGATGTCGACGAGCTCGACGAGTCCGCTGTGGACGGCGCCGGCGCCGACGAGCAGGCCGGGCTTGAGGGCGCCGAAGGTGACGGTGATGTCGGCGTGGATGGCCATGCCGGTGACGGCGCCGGTGTCGGCGTCCACGCCGGACGGCACGTCGACGGCGATGACCGGGGTGCCGCGCAGTGCCCCGGCGACGTCGGCGACGCGGCTCGCGACCGGCTCGCGCAGCCCGCCGCGGCCGCCGATACCGAGAATGCCGTCCACGACGAGGTCAAAGGACCCGGGAGAAGACGCACCGGAAGCAGACAGCACACCGCCGCCGGCGGCGCGCAGCGCGGCGAGAGCGCCGGTGTGGACGCGGGAAGGGTCCAGGACCAGCGCCGACACGTGCGCGCCGCGGCGGGCGAGGAAGGCGCCGGCGTAGAGCGCGTCCCCGCCGTTGTTGCCGGGGCCGACGAGGAGCAGGACGCGGCTGCCGTACACCTTGGGCAGGGTCTGCGCGCAGCGCCTGGCGAGGCCGGCGGCGGCGCGCTGCATGAGCGCACCGCCGGGCAGGGTCTTCATGAGGGCCTCTTCGGCCGCACGGACTTGCGCCACCCGCCATGCGGCTCTCATGACACGATCACAGTGCCAAGCCTGTCACAAACGCCTATTCGACGGTAACCGACTTGGCCAGGTTGCGCGGCTGGTCGACGTCGTGCCCGCGGGCTGACGCGATCTCGCAGGCGAGGACCTGCAGCGGGACGGTCGTGACCAGCGGCGCCAGCAGCGTCGGGGTGACCGGCACGTGGAAGAGGTGGTCGGCGTAGGGTTCGACCGCCGTGTCGCCTTCTTCGGCGATCACGATGGTGCGGGCACCCCGCGCCCGCACCTCCTGGATGTTGGAGACGACCTTGTCGTGCAGGACGCCGCGCCCCCGGGGCGACGGCACCACGCAGACGACGGGGGTGCCTTCGTCGATGAGGGCGATCGGCCCGTGCTTCAGCTCGCCGGCGGCGAACCCTTCGGCGTGCATGTAGGCGAGCTCCTTGAGCTTCAGCGCGCCTTCGAGGGCGACCGGGTAGCTGACGTGCCGGCCGATGAAGAGGACGCTCTTGGCGTCGGCGAGCTCCTGGGCGAGCTTGCGGATCGGCTCCATCATCGCCAGGACCTGCTCGACCTTCTGCGGCATCTCCTGCAGCTGCGCGACGACGGCACCGACCTCGTCGGCGTACTTGATGCCGCGGACCTGCGCGAGGTGCAGGCCGACCAGGTAGCAGGCGACGAGCTGGGTCAGGAACGCTTTGGTCGAGGCGACCGCGATCTCGGGGCCGGCGTGGGTGTACAGGACGGCGTCGGACTCGCGCGGGATGGTGGAGCCGTTGGTGTTGCAGATGGCCAGGACGCGGGCCTTCTGCTCCTTCGCGTGCCGCAGGGCCATGAGGGTGTCCATGGTCTCGCCGGACTGGGAGATGGCCACGACGAGCGTGGAGCGGTCCAGGACCGGGTCGCGGTAGCGGAACTCGCTGGCGAGCTCGACCTCGCAGGGGATGCGGGTCCAGTGCTCGATCGCGTACTTGGCGACCATGCCGGCGTGGTAGGCGGTGCCGCAGGCGACGATGAAGACCTTGTCGACGTCGCGGAGGTCCTGGTCGGTGAGGCGCACCTCGTCGAGCAGCAGGTCGCCCTGCTCGTTGAGCCGCCCGAGGAGGGTTTCGGCGACAGCGTGCGGCTGCTCGGCGATCTCCTTGAGCATGAAGTAGTCGTAGCCGCTCTTCTCGGCGGCGGAGATGTCCCAGTTGATGTGGAAGTCTTTGCCTTCGGCGGGGTTGCCGAGGAAGTCGGTGATCACGATGGTGTCGCCGGTGATCAGCACGACCTGGTCCTGGCCGAGCTCGACGGCCTCGCGGGTGTGTTCGATGAACGCGGCGACGTCGCTGGCGAGGTAGTTCTCGCCCTGGCCGCGGCCGACGACGAGCGGCGAGTTGCGGCGCGCGCCGACGACGGCGCCGGGAGCCTGGGCGTCGACGGCGAGGAGGGTGAACGCGCCCTCGAGCCGGCGGCAGACGGCCCGCATGGCCTCGGCCAGACACTCAGCAGGATCGGCCGGGTCAAGACGGGCAAGCTCGATGCTGAGCAGGTGTGCCGCGCATTCGGTGTCGGTGTCGCTGGCGAACTCGATGCCTTGCTGCTCCAGTTCGGTGCGCAGCTTCGCGAAGTTCTCGATGATGCCGTTGTGGATGACGGCGACCCGGCCGTCGACGGAGCGGTGCGGATGTGCGTTGCGGTCGGTGGGGCCGCCGTGGGTGGCCCAGCGGGTGTGGCCGATGCCGGTGGTGCCGGTGTCGAGGCCGTCCTCGCTCTGCAGGGCCTTCTCGAGGTTGGCGAGTTTGCCGGCGCGTTTGGCGGTGCGCAGGACGCCGTCGACGATGGCGACCCCGGCGGAGTCGTACCCGCGGTACTCCAGCCGGCGTAGGCCGTCCAGGACGATGTTCAAGGCTGGACGCGATCCGGCGTACCCCACGATTCCGCACATGTCCCGTACCGTAGCAGAAATTCGAGCATGCCTAATGCTCGAAACTGTCGTGATTGCGCATGACTCCTGCGCACAGCGGGACGAAAGCGACGCGTGCCACCCGATGGAGCCCAGGTGCGGCACGCGCCAAGAGAGCCCAGGTGCGGCACGCGCCAAGAGAGCCCAGGTGCGGCACGCGCCGATGGAGCCCAGAAGCGGGCACGCGCCAAGAGAGCCCAGAAGCGGCACGCGCCGATGAAGGCCACGAGCGGCACGCGTCGTCTGGTTCAGGCGAGCGACGAGCGGATCTGGGCGCCGCCGTCGATGACGAGCGTCTGGCCGGTCATCCAGCGTGACGCCGGCCCACCCAGGAAGGTGATGACGTCCGCGATGTCGTCGGGCTCGCCGATGCGACCCAGCGGCAGGTGTTCGCTGAGGTACTGCTCGTTGTTCTCCCACAGTCCGCGGGCGAGCTTGGTGCGCACGATGCCGGGCGCGACGCCGTTGACCCGGACGGCCGGGGCGAGCTCGGCGGCGAGCTGGCGGGTGAGGTGGATGACCGCGGCCTTCGTCGCGTTGTAGTAGCCGATGCCGGGCTCGGTGAGCAGCCCGCCGACGGACGCGACGTTGACGATCGCGCCGCCCCGCGACGACATCGACGCCTTCCAGGCCAGCTGGCTCCACAGCACGGGGCCGAACTGGTTGAGCCGTGCGGTCTTCTCCGCGCGGACCGGGTCGATGTCCATGAGCGGGCCGAAGTACGGGTTGGTGCCGGCGTTGTTGACCAGGACGTCGATCGCGCCGAACCGGGCCATGGCGGCGTCGACGGCCGCGCCGGCCTGGTCGGGCTCCGCGGCGTGCGCGGCGTGGGCGAGCACCCCCACGGACGGGTGGGCGGCGCGGATCTCCTCCGCGACGGCGTCGAGCGCCTCCTGGTCCCGGGAGGTGAGCACGACGTTGCAGCCCTGCGCGGCGAAGGCGACGGCGGTCGCCTTGCCGATGCCGCGGGATGCGCCGGTGACGAGAACGGTGCGGGCGTCAGTCATGCGCCGCACGTTACTCCCCGGTACGCCCGCTCCGTGATCGCGAACGGTTCTGGTGGCCGGAGCCACCGGAACCATCCGGGATCACGGAGAGCCTAGGCGGGTGAGACGGTCCTGACGATGGCGGCGATGCGCTCGGCGGCCTCGCGGGCGATCTCCAGGGTGGACGCCTCGACCATGACCCGGACGAGCTGCTCGGTGCCCGACGGGCGGAGCAGGACCCTGCCGGTGCCGCCGAGCTCCGCCTCGACCTGCTTCGCGGCGTCGAGGACCTGGGGGGCCTTGGCGGCCGCGGCGCGGTCGCCGACGGGCACGTTGATCAGGACCTGCGGCAGCCGCTGGACGGCGGCGGCGAGGTCGGCGAGGGTCCGGCCGGTGCCGGTCATGCGGCCCATGAGGTGCAGGGCGGTGAGCACGCCGTCGCCGGTGGTCGCGTACGCGGGCATGACGATGTGCCCGCTCTGCTCGCCACCGAGGGCGAGGCCCTTCGCGCGGAGCTCGTCGAGGACGTACCGGTCGCCGACGCGGGTCTCCAGGAGCCGGATGCCGGCGTCGGCCATGGCGATCTTCAGGCCGAGGTTGCTCATGACGGTGGCGACGAGCGTGTCGTCGGTGAGCTGGCCGCTGTCGCGCATGGCGAGGGCGAGGACGGCCATGATCTGGTCGCCGTCGACCTCGTCGCCGGCGGCGGTGACGGCGAGGCAGCGGTCGGCGTCGCCGTCGTGGGCGATGCCGAGGTCGGCGCCGTGCTCGACGACGGCGGCGCGGAGCTGCTCGAGGTGGTTGGAGCCGCAGTCCTCGTTGATGTTGAGCCCGTCGGGGTCCGCGTTGATCGCGACGACGGACGCGCCGGCCCGCCGGTAGGCCTCGGGGGCGGCGGAGGACGCGGCGCCGTTGGCGCAGTCGACGACGACCTTGAGCTCGACGAGCGGGCCGGGCAGCGACGTCAGCAGGTGCCGGACGTAGCGGTCCTCGCCGTCGTCGAGGTCGGTGACGCGGCCGACACCGGCGCCGGTGGGGCGCTTCTTGGTGCCTTCGGTCATGAGCCGTTCGATCTCGTCCTCGACCTCGTCGGGGAGCTTGTGACCGCCGGCGGCGAAGAGCTTGATGCCGTTGTCGGGCATCGGGTTGTGCGACGCGGACAGCATCACGCCGATGTCGGCGGACAGCACGCCGGTGAGGTAGGCGACGGCCGGGGTGGGCAGGACGCCGACGCGGATCACGTTGGCGCCGGCACTGGTGAGGCCGGCGACGACGGCCGCCTCCAGCATCTCCCCGCTGGCCCGCGGGTCGCGGCCCACGACCGCCAGGGGCGCGTGGGAGTGGTCGCGCTCGAACAGCGCCTGGGTCGCGGCGATGGCGACGGCCATCGCCAGCTCGGGAGTCAGGTCGGCGTTGGCGCGTCCGCGGACGCCGTCGGTGCCGAAGAGTCGCCCCACTGCGATACCTCCGTTGAGCTTTAAAGGCCGCGAACCGTCGATCCGAAAGGGCCGCGAACGCAAATCGGCCGGGTACACCTCCAGGGTGCACCCGGCCGCGAAGCTTGGTTAGCGCTTCGAGTACTGCGGAGCCTTACGGGCCTTCTTCAGACCGTACTTCTTGCGCTCGGTGGCGCGGGCGTCACGGGTGAGGAAGCCGGCCTTCTTCAGCGCCGGGCGGTCGTCGGGGTCGTTCTCGACGAGCGCGCGGGCGATCGCGAGACGCAGGCCGCCGGCCTGGCCGGTGGTGCCGCCGCCGCGCAGGTTGGCGAAGACGTCGAACTGCTCGAGCTTCTCGACGATGACCAGCGGCTCCTTGACGGACTGCTGGTGGACCTTGCTGGGGAAGTAGTTCTCCAGCTCACGGCCGTTGAGAAGGAACTTGCCGGTGCCGGGAACCAGGCGGACCCGGACGATGGCCTCCTTGCGGCGGCCAACGGTCTGGATCGGCTGGCCGGCGCGGCGGGAACGGGTCGGGACCTTGGCCGTCGTCTCAACGGCGGGGGTCTCGACGGTGGCGACAGCAGCGGCGGCCGGCTCAGCGGCCTCGGTGTCGATGGTCTCGACGATCTCGTCGGTCACGCTCAGTCCTTCGTCCGCGCTCACTGCGCGATCTGCTTGATCTCGAACGGCTGGGGCAGCTGCGCGGCGTGCGGGTGCTCGGCGCCCGCGTAGACCTTCAGCTTCCGGATCTGCCGGGCACCGAGGCGATTGTGCGGGAGCATGCCCTTGACGGCCAGCTCGATCGCCCGCTCCGGGTTCTTGGTCAGCAGCTCCTCGTAGCCGACCGCCTTGAGACCACCCGGGTAACCCGAGTGACGGTAGGCGATCTTGGTCTGCCGCTTGTTGCCGGTCAGCGCCACCTTGCCGGCGTTGATGACGATGACGAAGTCGCCGGTGTCAACGTGCGGGGCGAACGTCGGCTTGTGCTTACCGCGCAGCAGCGTGGCGGCGTGCGTGGCCAGACGGCCGAGCACGACGTCCGACGCGTCGATCACGTGCCACACGCGCTCGATTTCACCCGGCTTCGGGCTGTACGTACCCACAGGTCTACCTTGTCTTCCACGTCGTCGGTTCTGGGGTGCGCTCTCATGGCGGCGCTAAAGGGGCGCACGACCACCTAGCGTACCCGAACAGTGGGGACGCCTTGTCATCGCACAACAGCGGTCCACGATACCGGGCCGCTGTTGTGCGAGTCAAAACGGCCTCAGACCCCTTCGAGGACCCCTCCGGGCCGGCCGGGTGACCTGCGGAGGTAGACGAACCATGTGACGGCGAAGCAGACCGCGTAGAAGGCGAGGAATGCGAGGTATGCGCCGTCGCCGGTCTTGTACGCGAGGAACGACTGCCGGAAGGCGAGGTTGACCAGCACGCCCCCGGCCGCGCCGATCGCGCCGGCGACGCCGATGAGCGCGGTGGCGAGCCGCCGGGACTGGTTCTCGTCCGTGGGGTACTTGGCGCGGAAGATCGCCGGGATCATCTTGTAGGTCGATCCGTTGCCGATGCCGCTGAAGACGAACAGCGCGATGAACCCGGTCAGGAACAGCGGCAGGGAGTGCTGCCGCGACGCGGTGAGCACCAGGGTGGCGCCGAGGGCCATGCCGACGAAGTTCCAGAAGGTGATCCTGGCGCCGCCGAAGCGGTCGGCGAGGGCGCCGCCGACGGGGCGGATGAGCGAGCCGAGCAGCGGGCCGAGGAACGTGAGATAGGCCGCCTTCACCGGGGTGTCGAAGTCGGACTTGAACTGCACGAGGAGCACCTGGCCGAACGCGAAGCCGAAGCCGATGAAGGAGCCGAAGGTGCCGATGTACAGCAGTGACATGATCCACGCGTGGCGGTCCTTGATGACGTCACGCATGGCGTGCCGGTCGTTCGCGGCGTGCGCGAGGTTGTCCATGTACAGCGCCGCGAGGGCCGCCGCGATCACGATGAGCGGCAGGTAGATCAGGACGATGAGGCGCGGGTGGGCGGCGCCGGCGGTGGCGAGGACGAGCAGGCCGACGAGCTGGACGGCGGGGACGCCGATGTTGCCGCCGCCGGCGTTGACGCCGAGCGCCCAGCCCTTGAGCCGCTGCGGGTAGAAGGCGTTGATGTTGGCCATCGAGGAGGCGAAGTTGCCGCCGCCGACGCCGGCGACCGACGCGACGATCAGCAGGGTGGTGAAGGAGACACCGGGCTCCAGGACGATGCCGGCCAGGACGCTCGGCACCAGCAGCATGAGGGCGCTGAAGATGGTCCAGTTGCGGCCGCCGAAGGTCGCGACGGCGAACGTGTAGGGCAGCCGCAGCACCGCGCCGACGAGGGTCGGGGCGCTGGTGAGCAGGAACTTCTGCGCCGGGTCGAAGCCGTACTTCGGGCCGAGGAAGAGCACGAAGACCGACCAGAGGCTCCAGATGGAGAAGCCGATGTGCTCCGACAGGATGGAGACGATGAGGTTGCGCCGGGCGATCTTCGCGCCGCCGTCCTCCCAGAAGGTGCGGTCTTCTGGCCGCCAGTCGGTGATCCAGCGGCCGCCGCGGCGGGGGGCCGGGGGCTGTGCGCCAGGCTCGGTGGTTTCCACGGCGAGAGTCATGACGGCGAAGTTACGAAGGCCACGTTTCCGTCGCGCGTACCGCTTCTTGTCCTCGCCGCAACGTTTCGCCCACGGCGGCGGTCCCGCGATTGTGAGAACCGCCGCCGCTGCGTCGCGTACAGGAGCGGCTATGCCTTCGTGAAGGTCCAGGTGCCGGTGTCGGGGCCGCCCTGGGGCGGGCCGAGCTTGAGGGTGGTGCCGCCCGAGCAGTCGTAGCTGCTCTTCTTCAGGACGGGCTGGGCGTCGACGGCGCCGCCGGTGTCCGCGGTGCCGGTGCCGGCGAAGTCGGCGATGGAGGCCTTGTCGGCCACCCGGACCGCGGCGGGGCTGGTCAGGTCGACGGTGACGGTGAGGGTGCTGAAGTCGACGGTGCCGACGGGCTCCCACGTGCCGGTCGCCGCCGACGGGGTCTTGACGGTGCCGTTGACCTTGCCGCCGTAGCCGAAGCTGCCCTTGACGTCGCCGCCGGAGACGGTGAACGCGAAGGTGACCGGCTTCATGGAGCCGAAGTCGACCGTGGCCTTGCCGGCGCTGTCGACGGTCAGCGTGGTGCCGCCACCGCCGGTGAAGGTCCCGGTGACGGGGCCGCTGAGCTTGCCGTCGAGCCCGGTCGCCTTCCAGGTGCCGACGAGGCACGGGGCCGCGGCGCCGGTCCCGGACGTGCCGCCCGGGGCTCCGGACGTGGCGCCGGACGAGCCGCCCGGAGCCGCCGAGGCACCGGCCGAGGTCTTGCCGCTGCTGCCGGCGCTGGGGGTGCCGGCGTTGCCGCTGCAGCCGGCGAGCCCGACGCCCAGCGCCGTCATGGCCACGATGGTGACCTTGGCGGTCGAGCGCATCTGGTTCCTCCTCATATCGGGGTCGGTTACTGTCTACCCCCGCGAGCAGATCGCCGAACCCTACCGTTGGACGATCCGGCACAGCCTTCACCAGACTGTGGCAGCGCCGTAACGTCCTGCTCAACGGTCTAGTGAGGCGCTCTTAGCAGGCGCGAAACATTCGGGACCCTGGAGCGAAACCGCCCGGCGTCAGCCTTTTGGCCATGAAGGTCGTCGTTGTCGGTCACGGCATGGTCGGGCACCGGTTCCTGGAGGCGCTACGCGCCCGGGACACCGGGAACACCTGGGAGATCACGGTGCTCGCCGAGGAGCGCCGCTCCGCGTACGACCGGGTGCGGCTGTCGGCGTTCTTCGACGGCGTGTCCGCCGAGGAGCTCACCTATGCCGTGCCGGACGGCGTCGACCTGCACCTCGGCGAGCCGGTCCTGGCGATCGACCGGGCCGCCCGCAAGGTCACCACCGCGCAGGCCATGTACTCCTACGACGCGCTGGTCCTGGCGACGGGCTCGTCGGCGTTCGTGCCGCCGATCACCGGCGTCGACCAGCCGGGCGTCTTCGTCTACCGCACCCTCGACGACCTGGAGGCGATCCGGGCGCACGCCCAGGGGCGTGAGGTCGGCGCGGTCATCGGCGGCGGCCTGCTCGGCCTGGAGGCGGCGAACGCGCTGCGCCTGCTGGGCCTGCGCACCCACGTGATCGAGTTCGCGCCGCGGCTGATGCCGGTGCAGGTCGACGAGGCCGGCGGCGCGGTCCTGCGCAAGTACGTGGAGGACCTCGGCGTCCGGGTGCACCTGGGTGCCGCGACCACCGCGATCCGCCAGACCCAGACGGTCAACGCGACGCTCGCGCTGACCCTGTCCGACGGCGCGCACATCCCGGCCGACATCGTCGTGGTGGCGGCCGGCATCCGGCCCCGCGACGAGCTGGCCCGCACGATGGGCCTCCCGACGGGGGCGCGCGGCGGGGTGGTCGTCGACGAGACGTGCCGCACCGAGGACCCGGCCGTGTACGCGATCGGCGAGTGCGCGGAGATCGACGGCCGCTGCTACGGCCTCGTCGCGCCCGGCTACGCGATGGCGGAGGTCGTCGCGGACCGGCTCCTCGGCGGCGAGGCGTCGTTCCCGGGCGCGGACACGTCGACGAAGCTGAAACTGCTCGGCGTCGACGTCGCCAGCTTCGGCGACGCGCTGCGCACCGACCTGCTCGACGTCGTCTACCTCGACCCGGCGAGCGGCACGTACGCGAAGCTGATCCTGTCCGACGACGCACAGACGCTGCTCGGCGGCATCCTCGTCGGCGACGCGAGCTCGTACCCGGCGCTGCGGGCCAGCGTCGGCGGTCCGCTGCCCGCGTCGCCCCTGGCGCTGCTCGCCGGTGACGCGCCCCGAGCGGCGCTGTCCGAGGACGCGCAGATCTGCTCCTGCAACGCCGTCACCAAGGGGCAGATCACCACGGCGATCCACGAGCAGGGCTGCACGGACGTGGCGGCGCTGAAGGCGTGCACCCGCGCCGGCACCAGCTGCGGCTCGTGCGTGCCGCTGCTGAAGCAGCTGCTCGCCGAGGGCGGCGTCGCGCCCAGCAAGGCGCTGTGCGAGCACTTCACCCAGTCGCGGGCGGAGCTCTTCGACATCATCCGGGTCCGCGGCATCCGCACGTTCTCGCAGCTCGTCGCCGAGCACGGCACGGGCCGCGGCTGCGACATCTGCAAGCCGACGGTCGCCTCGATCCTCGCGTCGCTGCACAACGACTACGTCCTGGACGGCGAGCAGGCGGCGCTGCAGGACACCAACGACCACTTCCTGGCCAACATCCAGCGCAACGGCACCTACTCGGTGGTCCCGCGGATCCCCGGCGGGGAGATCACGCCCGACAAGCTGATCGTCATCGGCGAGGTCGCCCGCGACTTCAACCTGTACACGAAGATCACCGGCGGGCAGCGGATCGACCTGCTCGGCGCCCGCGTCGAGCAGCTGCCGGCGATCTGGCACCGGCTCGTCGCCGCCGGCTTCGAGTCCGGGCACGCCTACGGCAAGGCGCTGCGGACCGTGAAGTCGTGCGTCGGGTCGACGTGGTGCCGGTACGGCGTGCAGGACTCCGTCGGGCTCGCCGTCGAGCTGGAGCTGCGGTACCGCGGGCTGCGCGCGCCGCACAAGCTGAAGTCGGCCGTGTCGGGCTGCGCGCGGGAGTGTGCGGAGGCGAAGGGCAAGGACTTCGGCATCATCGCCACCGACAACGGCTGGAACCTGTACGTCGGCGGCAACGGCGGCTTCCGGCCCCGCCACGCCGACCTGATCGCGAGCGACCTCACCACCGAGGAGCTGATCCGGCTCGTCGACCGGTTCCTGATGTTCTACATCCGCACCGCCGACCGGCTGCAGCGCACGTCGGCGTGGATCGAGGCGATGGACGGCGGCCTGGACTACCTGAAGGCCGTCATCGTCGAGGACTCCCTCGGCATCGCCGGCGAGCTCGAGTCGATGATGGCGCACCACGTCGGCTCCTACGTCGACGAGTGGCGGGCGACGATCGACGACCCTGAGCGGCTCGCCCGGTTCGTGTCGTTCGTCAACGCGCCGGACACCCCCGACCCGACGATCACGTTCGCTTCCGAACGCGGCCAGCCCGTCCCCGTCGTCCTTGGAGTGCGCTCATGAAGTGGACCGTCGTGTGCCCCTATCCGCGCCTGGAGCCCGAGCGTGGTGTCGCCGCGCTCGTCGGCGGTGCTCAGGTCGCGGTGTTCCGCGTGTACGACGGTGCCGTGCACGCGATCGGCAACCTGGACCCGATCAGCGGGGCCGCCGTGCTGTCGCGCGGGATCGTGGGCAGCCGCGGTGACGTGCCGACCGTCGCGTCGCCGATGCACAAGCAGGTGTTCGACCTGCGCAGCGGCGAATGCCTCGACCAGCCTGGGGTGCGCGTGCCCGTCTACCCGGTGCGCGTCCGCGACGGCCTCGTCGAAGTGGCCGCCCCCGAGCTCGCCACGGCCGAGGCGGTCACGTGAGCGGGGCGGAGCGCCGCGAACCATGGGCGCAGTGTCTTGGGTCAGGCCGGCGCTGGAGCGCAGCGGAGGCGACGGCATGACCGGGGCGGAGCGGAGTGGAGGGCCGCGAACCATGGGCGCAGTGCCTTGGGTCAGGCCGGCGCTGGAGCGCAGCGGAGGCGACGGCATGACCGGGGCGGAGCGGAGCGGAGCGCCGCGAACCATGGGCGCAGTGCTGGCTCAGGCCGGCGCCGGAGCGCCGGCGGAGGCGACGGCATGAGCGCAATGAGCACGCTGGAGGCCGAACCGATGTCGGGTGAGGATCTTCCGCTGGCGGGGTTCACGGTCGCGGTGACCGCCGACCGGCGGCGCGACGAGCTCAGCGCCCTGCTGGAGCGCCGCGGCGCCCGGGTCGTGATCGCGCCGGCGCTGCGGATCGTGCCGGTCGCCGACGACACCGAGCTGAAGGCCGCGACCGTGTCGTGCGTCGACGTCGCGCCGGAGATCGTGATCGCGACGACCGGCATCGGCCTGCGCGGCTGGCTCGAGGCCGCCGAGGGCTGGGGGCTCGCCGAGGCGCTGCGGACCCGGCTCAACAACGCGTTCCTCATCGCCCGCGGCCCCAAGGCGAAGGGCGCCGTCCGCGCCGCCGGCATGCTCGAGGCCTGGTCACCGGAGACGGAGAGCTGCGACGAGGTCCTCGACTTCCTCCTCGGCGGCGGGTTCCCGGGCGGGATCGCGGGCCGGCGGATCGCGCTGCAGCTGCACGGAGAGCCGCACCCCGAGTTCACGACCGCGTTGCGCGACGCCGGGGCGATCGTGGTGGAGATCCCGGTGTACCGGTGGGCCCCGCCCGTCGATCCGGCGCCGCTGCGGCGGCTCGTCGACCTGATCTGCTCGCGGCTGGTCGACTCGGTCACGTTCACGTCCGCGCCCGCCGTCAGCTCGCTGCTGCGGGTGGCCGGCACCGACGCCCCCGACGTCCTGGAGGCGCTGCGGACCGACGTCCTGGCCGCGTGCGTCGGCCCGGTCACCGCCGCGCCGCTGCAGCGCCTCGGCGTGCCGGTGGCCGCGCCGCAGCGGGCCCGCCTGGGCGCGCTCGTGCGCATCCTCGTCGACGAGCTGCCCAAGCGCGCCCCGACGCTGCACGTCGCGGGTGCCGCGGTCACGCTGCGCGGGCACGCCGCGATCATCGACGGCACGCTGAAGCCGCTCGCCCCCGGCCCCATGGCGGTGCTGCGGGCGCTCGCCGCGTCGCCCGGGCGGGTCCTGTCCCGGGCCGCGCTGCTGCGTGAGCTGCCCCGCGGCGCCGACGAGCACGCCGTCGAGATGGCCGTCGCCCGCCTGCGCGCCGCCCTCGGCGGCCCCGCGTTCGTGCAGACGGTCGTCAAACGCGGCTACCGCCTCCGCGTCGACTGAGGCGGACGGCCGGCGACAGCCCTCTACTGCAGGTAGTGCTCGACCTCTTCGACCGCGTGCGGCTCGACGTCGTCGGGGGCGACGCCCTGCAGCCTCGCCGCCCGGCGGCGGCGCAGCAGGTCCCACAGCTGGTCGAGCTGCTCCTCGATGGCGCGGAGCCGCTCGTGCTCCTCGTCCTCGGAGATCTTGCCCGCCTGCAGCTGGGTCCTCAGCTTGTGCTCGTCGTCCACAAGCGCCGAGATCTGGTGGATCAACGTCTTCTCGTCCATCCCGCCATCATGCCCGGTCGGGCCGGCGTCATCGGAGGGTGAGTGACGACCACCCGAACTGGTCGATGGGTCCGGTGCCGGCGCCGATCCGCCAGTCCGCGGCGTCGCTGATCGCCCTGCCGACGAAGCCCTTCGACCAGGTGATCGCCTCGACCGGGTCGTCGCCCATGGCGAGCCGCGCGGCGACCGCCGTCGCGAACGTCGCGCCGGAGCCGTCGGTGTTGCGGCTGGCGACCCGCGGGCTGTGCAGCAGCCGCGCCGCGCCGTCGGCCCACATCATGTCGACCGCGTCGTCGCCGACGGCGAAGTCACCCCCGGTGATCACCACGTACCGCGGACCACCCGACGACAGCTGCGCCGCCGCCTTCGCCATGTCGGCGGGCGTCACGACCGCCCAGCCGAGCAGCAGCGACGCCTCCTCCCGGTTGGGGGTGGCGACCATCGCGTGCGGCAGGAGCCGCTCCACCGCCGCGGCCAGGCCCTTCCTGGACCCGCCGCCGGCGGTCTCCAGGACCGGGTCGACGACGAGGTTCGGCAGCGCGCCCGACCGGGCCCGCGCGGCGACCGCGATCGCCGAGTCCGGGTTGGGGAACATGCCCGTCTTGACCGCCGCGACCGGCAGGTCCTCCAGGACGCTGGCGAGCTGCCCGGACACCACGGTCGTCGGCTGCGGGTACACGTCGGTGGTGCCGCGCGTGTTCCGCGACACCACCGCCGTCACGACCGACGCCCCGTGCATCCGCATCGCGGCGAGGGTGCGCAGGTCAGCCTGTATTCCGGAGCCGCCGGACGAGTCGGACGCGCCGACGGTGAGCACAACAGAGGGGTTCACCGGGACATGTGAGCACGCGGTGACCCAGCGCCACGGACAACGCGTCCGTCGGAACGTCAGCCGCGCCCCTCCCACACCGGCTCGGGCACCTCCACGACCTCACCGTCGGCCCGGAAGAGCACGAACCGGTCGAACGACCGGCTGAACCAGCGGTCGTGCGTCACGGCGATCACCGTCCCGTCGAAGGTGCGCAGCCCCTCCTCCAGGGCCTCGGCGCTGGCCAGGTCCAGGTTGTCCGTCGGCTCGTCGAGCAGCAGCAGCGTCGCCCCGGACAGCTCCAGCAGCAGCACCAGGAACCTGGCCTGCTGCCCACCTGACAGCGTGCCGAAGCGCTGGTCGGCCTGCGCCGCCAGCTCGTACCGCGACAGCGCCGGCATCGCCTGCGGCCTCGGCAGCCCGGTCCGCCAGTCGTCACCCCGCCACAGGATCTCCACGAGCGTCTTGTCGAGCAGCTCCGGACGGTCGTGCGTCTGCGAGAAGTGGCCCGGGCGCACCCGGGCGCCGAGCCGCACCTGCCCGCCGTGCGCGACCGGCGCGATCTGTACGCCGATCGGGGTCTGTGCCGGGTCCGGGTCGGTGCCGCCGCGGGCGAGCAGCCGCAGGAAGTGCGACTTGCCGGTGCCGTTGCCGCCGAGGACCGCGACCCGGTCGCCGTACCAGATCTCCAGGTCGAACGGGTACGTCAGGCCGTCCAGTTCGAGCTGCTCGCACATGACGGCGCGCTTGCCGGTACGCCCGCCGGACAGCCGCATGCGAATGTCCTGGTCCTTCGGCGGGGTCGGCGGCGGCCCCGCCTCCTCGAACTTCTTCAGCCGGGTCTGCGCCGCCTGGTACCGCGAGGCGAGCCCGTCGTTGTAGGCGGCCTTCGTCTTGTACATGAGGACCAGGTCCTTGAGCTTCTGGTGCTCCTCGTCCCAGCGGCGGCGCAGCTCGTCGAGGCGCTCGTGCCGGGCGACCCGCGCCTCGTGCCACGACGCGAACCCGCCCGGGTGCACCCACGCCGAGCCGCCCTCGACCGCGACGACCCGGTCCGCGGACCTGGCGAGCAGCTCACGGTCGTGCGACACGTAGAGGACGGACTTCGACGACTCGCGCAGCCGCTCCTCCAGCCAGCGTTTCCCCGGTACGTCCAGGAAGTTGTCGGGCTCGTCGAGCAGCAGCACCTCGTCGTCGCCGCGCAGCAGCAGCTCCAGGGCGAACCGCTTCTGCTGCCCGCCGGACAGGGTCCGCACCGGCCGGTCCCGGGTCTCGTCCCACGGCTTGTTCAACGCGGCGACACTCACCGTGTCGAAGAGGACCTCGGCGTCGTACCCACCGGCCTCACCCCACGCGGCGAGCGCGTTCGCGTACCGCAGCTGCGCCTTCTCGGTGCCCTCGGCGTGCATGGCAACCTCGGCGGTGTGCAGCCGCTCCCCCGCCGTGCGCAGGTGCACCGGCGCGAGTTGCAGCGCCAGGTCGTACAGGGTGCGGTCGTCGCCGATCATGCCGATGAACTGGCGCATCACGCCGAGCCCGCCGGAGCGCGCGATCGCGCCGGTCCGCACCGGCAGGTCACCGGCCACCATCTTCAGCAAAGTCGTCTTGCCCGCACCGTTCGGCCCGACGAGCGCGACCTTGGCGCCCTCACCGACCCTGAACGACACCTCGGCGAACAGCTCACGACCGTCCGCGAGCGTGTGCCCGACCCCTGCCACGTCCACGTATCCCACGAGTCAGGAATTCTGCGCCGCGCTCGCCGGTCCGTCGCCCGCTTTTCTGACTTCGAAGATCCGGAAGCCCTTGTGGTTGGCGTGCCGGACGGCGCTGAACCCCTGCTCCTCCAGCCACCGCTGGAGCGAGTCCGCGCCGAGGTTCTTGGCCACGACCAGCCACGCGACGCCGTCCGGGGCCAGCCTGGGCAGCCAGCGCAGCAGCAGCGCGTGCAGCTCCGGCTTGCCGATCCGGATCGGCGGGTTGGACCAGATCTGCGTGAATCCGACACTGTCCGGCACGTCGCCGGGCAGCGTGGTGATCACGTTCGGGCCCGTGTTCTCCCGCGCGAGCTCCAGGGCCCGCTGGTTGACGTCGACGGCGTAGATCGTCGCCCGCGGGGCGCGGCTGGACAGGACCGCGGCGATCGGGCCGTAGCCGCAGCCGAGATCCAGCAGCGGCCCGGTCTCCGCCGCGTCCGGCAGCGGGGCGCGCTGCAGCAGCACGGCGGTGCCCGGGTCCAGACGGTGCGCGGAGAACACCCCGGCCGACGCCACCAGGCGAAAGTCCTGGTCGTCGACGGTGAACTCGACGGTGTGCCGGGTCTCGGCGGCCGCCGGCTCCGCGGTGAAGTAGTGCTCGCCGGACACGATGCCCCTCCTTCGACCGGTGACGCAACGCATTGTCCCCAAGGAGGTGAACGGCCCTGCTCGCGACCCACTCGTTCGGATTGTGCGGCACATCGCCGACGCGCCACCTCCTTGGAGTCTCGGCTACCCTGTGCGACATGACTTCTGGGAACGAGCAGCGCCGGAAGCGGCGCTCCGACTCGTTCCGCCGGGACGAGGCGGACGAGGCCGACAACTGGTTGGCCGGTCTGCGCGGCAGCGGACCTGACCCGTTCACGGCGCCGCCACCGCCGTCGTTCGACGAGCCGGCCTTCGACGACCTCCGCGGTGGACGGGATGGTCGTTCGCGTCCGGACGATTCGCCGAGCGGGTCGTTCCGGGCACCGCGGGACGACTCCCCGAGCGGGTCGTTCCGCGCACCTCGCGACGACTCCCCCAGCGGGTCGTTCCGCGCACCCCGCGACTCCGGCGGCGGTCCGGTCCGTTCCCCTCGTGACGACTCTCCCAGCGGGGTCTTCCGGGCGTCTGCGGTGCCGCCGCCGGCTGGTCCCCGGGCTCCGGAGGGCGGGCGACGCCGGGCGCCGGGCGACGACTCCCCCAGCGGGACGTTCCGCGCACCCCGCGACTCCGGCGGAAGCCCGGCCCGCTCCCCTCGCGACGACTCGCCCAGCGGGTCCTTCCGCGCACCTCGCGACTCCGGCGGAGGCCCGGCCCGCTCCCCTCGCGACGACTCGCCGAGCGGGTCCTTCCGCACGCCCCGCGACGATTCACCCAGCGGGTCCTTCCGCGCACCCCGCGACGACTCGCCCAGCGGGTCCTTCCGCACGCCCCGCGACGATTCACCCAGCGGGACGTTCCGGGCATCTCGCGGCGAACCGTCGTCGTTCCGGCCGTTGCGTGACGACTCGGCCGGCGGGGCGTTCCGGCCGGTGCGTGACGAGCCCACCGGGCCGCGGGCCGGGCGCGGCGACTCGCCGAGCGGGGCGGTCCCCCGGCCGGCCACCGTGCCACCGCCGGCACGCGCCGCGATCGAGCCGCCACCCCCCGTGGAGAGCACCGAGTCGCGCGGCGGCCGGCGCCGGGCCCGCGCCGACGACGAGCCCGCCGGCCGGCGCGCCGCGGAGCGTCGCCCTTCGGAGTCGTACGAGCACGGGCCCGCCCTCGAGCCGATCATCAAGCCGCTCGCGGACTACACGCCGCCGCGGACCTCGACCGAGCCGCCGCCGCTCGTGCCGATCTTCCCGACGATGCGCCCCGACAGCAGCCCCACCAGCGGCTCCGGCGGCTCCCGTGGCCCGGTCAGCGGCCCCCCGAGCAGCCCGACCAGCGGCTCGGGTGGCGGCCGTCGTGCCCGCCGCGCCGCGGAGGAGGCCGAAGCGTCGACGGGCGCCCGCCGCCGGTTCGACGATCCGGACAGCACCGGCCGGCGCGCCGCCGGCGGGGTGGCAGAGCGCCCTGCTGCCGGTCGGCGGGCCAGGGACGGCGACCCCGAAACGACCGCGGGACGCCGGGGGGTCGACACCGGTACATCGGCCGCCGCGGCGATGGAGACCGGCCCTGGCCGGCGGTCCCGCGCCGCCGAGGACCCGGCCGCGTTCCGGCGCGACGACACCGGCACGTCCCGGCGGGGGCGCGGTGGCTTCGAGCCCACGGGCACCGAGCCCGGCGTCGGCCGGCAACGCTCCGGCCCGGGCGTCGTCGGCGGCCCGTCCACGGGGTCGGGCTACGGTCCCGGCTACACCGAGCCGGGCACCGGCACTGGCACTGGCACCGGCCGCCGCGGCGGCTTCTACACCGGCGCCCCCGTCGGCGCGGATCGTGACGACACCTCCGGCCTCCGCCGCGACGACACGGCCGGCCTCCGCCGCGACGAGACCTCCGGGTTCCGGCGCGACGACACGGCCGGCCTGCGGCGCGACGATGCGGCCGGGTTCCGGCGGGACGACACCGGCGTGCGGGGGCGTGGGTTCGACGACCTGCCGCCGCGGCGCGACGACACCGGCACCGCCCGGCGGCGCGGCTTCGAGCCCACCGGCCCCGGCTATGACCGGACCGGCACCGGCTACGAGCCGGCGAGCGCCGCGTTCGAGGCGAGCGGCACCGCGACCCGCCGCCGCCCCAGCGCCGACGAGGCACCGCACCAGCGCCGCCCGCTCGACGACGGCCTGCCGTTCGACGAGCCGTCGGGCGCCGGCCGCCGCGGCCGCGGTCCCGGCGGCCCGGACCGCGGGACGGGTGAGTACACCACCGGCGGCACCAAGCGGGCGCTGCGGGGGGAGCCACCCGGCAACCGGCCGGCGGGTCGCCCCGACAGCAGGCGCCCCGGCGGAGCCCGCTCCACCCCGGCCGAGCCGGCCCGCGGCGTCGAGCACCGCCCGCACCGCTGGATCGCCGCGCTGAGCGTCATCGGCGTGATCGTGCTGCTCGCCGCGTGCGGCCTGGGCTCCTGGTTCATCTTCAAGGACGAGAAGAACGGCCCCGAGTCGGCCCGCTCGACCGCCAACGCCGGCCCGAAGAAGCGCGACATCAGCAGCCGGCAGGTCGACCCCAACCCGCTGACCGAGGCCGAGGTCTTCCCGCAGAACAACATCATCGCGGTGCCGGACGAGCCGCCGTACCTGATCCTGAAGACCCAGGCATCCCCTGACTGCAAGACCGCGGCCACCGACCAGCTGGCGACCCTGCTCGCCGGCGCCGGCTGCTCCGAGGTCGTCCGGGCGACGATGAAGTCGCCCAACGAGGACTACCTGATCACCGCCGGCATCTTCAACCTCGACACCGAGAAGTCCGCCGCCACCGCCTTCGAGGGCGTCAAGCCCATCGTCGACGGGCAGAAGGGCCGCTTCGCCGGCATGAGCGTCGGCGCGGGGACCGGCACCGACGCGATCGTCCGCGCCCCCACCCAGCTCGGCTGGAACTACCGGGGGCACTTCATCGCCTTCGTCGTGATCGCCAGGGTCGACGGCAAGGACTTCGCGCCCGACGACCCGTACCCCAACCAGATCACGTACGACATCGTCGAGACCTACCTGGAGAACGGCATCATCGGCAACCGCGCCATCATCCAGCCGGAAGCCACCCCAGCCGCGTCCCTTCCCGCCTCGGCCCCGCCCCCGTCATGAGCGAGCAGCGGATCCGGTCGTGATGGCGACCAGACCCGCGATTCGATCACGATGCGACGGCCGGTCGTCGTCCTGCAGTCGGCGCTGCGGCGGTCAGTCGACGGTCATTCAGCGTCACGGCGGTCCGTCAACCGGACCGTCGGCGGCGTTCAGTCGGCGTCGCGGCGGCGGCGGGTCTGCTCCGAGCGCAGGCGTAGCTCCGACGGGTCGTCGGGGTACCTGACCTCGACCAGCGCCAGGCCGTGCGCCGGCGCGACCGTCACCTCGTCGGCGCGGACCCGCCGGCTGAGCAGCCCGGCGGGCCACGACGGGTCGCGGCGGCCGTCGCCCACGAAGAGCTGGGCGCCGACGAGGCTGCGCACCATCTGCTGGCAGAAGGCATCGGCCTGCACGGTCGCCACCAGGATGCCGTCCGGGTCGCGGCGCCAGTCGAGGCGGTTGACGGCCCGGATCGTCGTGGCGTGTTCCTTGCGGCGGCAGAACGCGGCGAAGTCGTGCTCGCCGACCAGGCCGGCGGCGGCGGCGTTCAGGGCGTCGAGGTCCAGCGGCCGGGGCCAGGCGACCGTATCGTGCCGGCGCAGCGGCTCGGCGCCCGCCACGGCGTCGGTGACGCGGTACTCGTACCGGCGCGACAGGGCCGAGAAGCGGGCGTCGAACTCCGGCGGGACCTCGGCGGCCGCGTGGACGCGCACGTCGAGCGGGAGCAGGCCGGCGAGCTTGCGCAGCAGCGTGGACGACAGGGCCGCCCAGCGCTCGGCGGGGACGTCGACGTGGCAGACCTGGCCGGTGGCGTGGACGCCGGCGTCGGTCCGGCCCGCGACCGTCAGCCCTTCGACCGTGCCGAAGAGGCGGGTCAGCACCGTGGTCAGCTCGCCGGCGACGGTGCGGCGGGTCGGCTGGACCGCCCAGCCGGAGAAGTCGGTCCCGTCATACGCCACGTCGAGGCGGACACGGATCAACGCACATCCTCCAAAAGAACCAGCCCGGCACCCCGTCGCGCGGGGTGCCGGGCCGTCGATTTCAGGCCGGTGGTTAGGCCTTCTTCTCGTCGTCCTCGTCCGCGGCCGGCTCGTCCGCCGACTCCGCCGCGGCGGACTCGTCGGAGGCGGTCGCCGACGCGGCCGCGGGGGCCTCGTCGGTGTCCTCGCCGGCCAGAACCGCGATCGAGTCGGCCTTGGCGGCCTTCCGGGCGGCGGCCTTGCGCGGCGCCGGCGCGGCGGCGACCTCGAGCTCCTCGACCAGCTCGATGATCGCCATGGGGGCGGCGTCACCCTTGCGCGGGCCGGTCTTCACGATCCGGGTGTAGCCACCCGGACGGGTCGCGAACCGCGGCGCGATCTGGTCGAACAGCTGGAACACCACGTCCTTGTCGCGCACCACGGCGAGCGCTTGACGGCGCGCGTGCAGATCGCCGCGCTTGGCCTTGGTGATGAGCTGCTCGGCGAGCGGGCGAAGCCGCTTGGCCTTCGTCTCGGTGGTCTGGATGCGACCGTGCTTGAACAGTGAGGTGGCGAGGTTCGCCAGCATCAGCCGCTCATGCGCGGGGCTGCCGCCGAGGCGGGGACCCTTGGTGGGCGTGGGCATTGGGGCTCCTCAATCAACAGCAGCTGGTTAGAGCTGCTCGGTCTCGCGGTAGTCGTCGGTGTCGTCGTAGGAAACATCGGCGAACGAGTCCACGACGTGTGCCGGGTCGAACGTCGGGGCGGAGTCCTTGAGACCCAGACCCATCCCGGCGAGCTTCATCTTGACCTCGTCGATCGACTTCTGACCGAAATTCCTTATATCGAGGAGGTCTGCTTCCGTGCGGCTGATCAGCTCCCCGACGGAGTTGATGCCCTCGCGCTTGAGGCAGTTGTACGAGCGGACGGTGAGGTCGAGCTCCTCGATCGGCAGTGCCAGGTCGGCAGCGAGCTGCGCGTCCTGCGGCGACGGGCCGATGTCGATGCCTTCGGCGTCCGTGTCGAGCTCACGGGCGAGGCCGAAGAGTTCGACGAGGGTCGAGCCGGCCGAGGCCAGCGCGGTGCGGGGAGTCAGCGACGCCTTGGTCTCGACGTCGATGATGAGCCGGTCGAAGTCGGTGCGCTGCTCGACGCGGGTGGCTTCGACGCGGTACGTGACCTTCAGCACCGGGGAGTAGATGGAGTCGATCGGGATACGACCGATCTCCTGGCCCTGCTGCTTGTTCTGGTTCGCGGTCACGTAGCCGCGACCCCGCTCGACGGTCAGCTCCATGTCGAGCCGGCCCTTGCCGTTGAGCGTGGCCAGCTTCAGGTCGGGGTTGTGCACGGAGACGCCGGCCGGGGGCTGGATGTCGCCCGCCGTGACGTCACCGGGGCCCTGCTTGCGCAGGTACATCGAGACCGGCTCGTCGTGCTCGGAGCTGACGCAGAGCTCCTTGACGTTCATGACGAGCTCGACGACGTCCTCTTTGACACCGGGGATCGTGGTGAACTCGTGGAGCACACCGTCGATCTTGATGCTGGTCACCGCGGCACCCGGGATGGAGCTGAGCAGGGTGCGGCGCAGTGAGTTGCCGAGGGTGTAGCCGAAGCCGGGCTCGAGCGGCTCGATGGTGAACTTGGACCGGGTCTCGCTGATCAGTTCTTCGGCGAGGCTCGGACGCTGGGAGATGAGCACTTCTGGTTCCTCCAGTTCGTTGCGCGCCCGCTATTTGACGCGCTCCGAGAAGCGCACACTGTCCGGTGCGCTTCGAGGAGGCGGAGCGACGCCCCGCCTCCGCGACATGCTGCTTACTTGCTGTAGAGCTCGACGATCAGCTGCTCCTGGACCTGGGTGTCGATGACCTGCCGCGCGGGCAGGCTGTGCACCAGGACCTTGAGCTCGCTGGGGATGAACTCGAGCCACGCCGGGACGGTCTTGCTGCCCGCGAGGCCCTGCGCGATCTGGAACGGGGTGAGCTCCCGCGACTTCTGCCGCACCTGCACGATGTCGTGCTCGCGGAGCCGGTACGACGGGATGTCGACCTTCTTGCCGTTGACCTGGATGTGGCCGTGGCTCACCAGCTGGCGGGCCGCGTCACGCGAGGTGGCGAGGCCGGCGCGGTAGACCACGTTGTCGAGGCGCGACTCAAGGATCTTGAGCAGCTCCTCACCGGTCTTGCCGGGCTTGGCCACAGCCTCGTCGAAGTAGCCGGCGAACTGCCGCTCGAGGACGCCGTAGATGCGGCGGGCCTTCTGCTTCTCGCGCAGCTGGAGCAGGTACTCGGTCTCCTTCGGCCGGCCGCGGCCGTGCTGGCCGGGCGGGAAGGGACGCGACTCGAACGGGCACTTCGGCCCGTCGCACTTGCTGCCCTTGAGGAACAGCTTCATCTTCTCGCGACGGCAGCGGCGGCAGTCAGCCCCGGTGTAACGAGCCATCGTCAGACCCTCCTGCGCTTCGGCGGACGGCAACCGTTGTGCGGCTGCGGCGTGACGTCACTGATCTGCCCGACCTCGAGGCCGACGGCCTGCAGGGAGCGGATCGCGGTTTCCCGGCCGGAGCCGGGGCCCTTGACGAACACGTCGACCTTCCGCATGCCGTGCTCCATCGCGCGGCGAGCGGCGGCCTCGGCGGCCAGCTGCGCGGCGAACGGAGTCGACTTGCGGGAGCCCTTGAAGCCCACCTGGCCGGCGGAGGCCCAGGAGATGACAGCACCGGTCGGGTCGGTGATCGACACGATGGTGTTGTTGAAGGTGCTCTTGATGTGCGCCTGCCCGTGGGCGACGTTCTTGCGTTCCTTGCGCCGGACCTTCTTGACAGCGGTCGCGCCGGCGCGAGCCTTCGGCGGCATTCTCTATGCGCTCCTAGATTGTTTTCTCTACCGACCAGCTACTACTTCTTGCCCGGCTTCTTCTTGCCGGCGACCGTGCGCTTCGGACCCTTGCGGGTGCGGGCGTTGGTCCGGGTGCGCTGACCGCGCACGGGCAGGCCCTTGCGGTGCCGGATGCCCTGGTAGCAGCCGATCTCGACCTTGCGGCGGATGTCCGCGGCGACCTCGCGGCGCAGGTCACCCTCAACCTTGAAGTTGGCCTCGATGTAGTCGCGCAGCTGCACGATCTCTTCATCGGTGAGGTCACGAGCCCGCTTGTTGCCGTCGATACCGGTGGCGGCGAGCAGCTCGATGGATCGGGTGCGCCCGATGCCATAGATGTAGGTGAGTGCGATCTCGGTGCGCTTCTCGCGCGGGAGATCAACACCAACGAGACGTGCCATAGGTGGGCGTGCTCCTTGCGTGTGCGGAGGTCTGAGCCCGCTCCACTCCCGTCTGCCCACAGACGGGCCCCGGCCTCCGACCGGGGGTGCAGCCCACGCGCTCCGCACGCATCGCGCGCGGTGGCCCGGGGCTGGAACGGGCTAAAACATGGTGGTGCAGTGGATCCGCGGCGCTGGGACTCAGCCCTGGCGCTGCTTGTGGCGCGGGTCAGTGCTGCAGATGACCATGACCCGGCCATGCCGCCGGATGATCCGGCAGTTGTTGCAGATCCGCTTGACGCTCGGCTTGACCTTCACGGTTTGCCTAACTCTCGCTGCGCACCCCTACATGGGAGCGACAGTCCCGACCGTTTCCTGGGAACCGACACCGATTTACTTGTAGCGGTAGACGATGCGCCCGCGAGTCAGGTCATAGGGCGACAGCTCGACGACCACTCGGTCCTCGGGCAGGATGCGGATGTAGTGCTGCCGCATCTTCCCGCTGATGTGCGCCAAGACCTTGTGGCCATTGGCGAGCTCCACCCGGAACATCGCGTTCGGGAGTGGCTCGATCACTCGGCCCTCGATCTCGATGGCCCCGTCTTTCTTCGGCATGTCCTCCGCTACCTGACGATCGGGTTGGGTGTCGACGCTCGCATCCTTTTCACGGGCCCTGTTGGAGGACCCGCGCCAGCCGCGGCTCAGGCCTGCCACTAGAAGCGCGTGGGGGCATGCCTGAGTGGACGCTTTGCGCCAATGGGCGAGTCTACGCGCGGTGAGCGCGATGCACCAAATCGGGGTCTCAATCCCCGCGCCGCTGCCGCCTTCGCTCCCGCTTCAGCTCCCGGGCGGCGTCCGGCCCGCCCGCGAGATAGGTGCTCACCGACGTCGCGAGCAGCACCGCGCCGAGCGGCCCGGCGACCCACATCGGCCAGAAGTACACCGCGTCGCCCTTGGAGATGCTGACCAGCGCCCAGATCACCACGTTGACGGTGACGGCGATCAGCCACCCGCTCCAGATCCCGAGCAGCCAGTGCGGCTGCCGCCCGAACTGGCCCTTGGTCCCGGACCCGGCCGGCGCGGGCGCCGCCGCATACCCGCTCGACGGCGCCACCGCGCTGCTGTCCACGGGCCGGAAGCCGGGCAGGTCGCTGAGGATCACGTCGAGGTCGCCATACGTCCGCGCGGCATAGGTGTCCTTCAGCCGCTCGTCGTATTCGCCGAGGGACAGCCGCCCCTCGTCGACCGCGGCCTTGAGCCGCTCGGCCACGAACTGCCGGTCGACGTCGGCCGCGCGCAGGTGCTCCCGCCGGTCCACCGCCATTGCCACCCTCCCCGAGACGCGTTCCCCGGGAAGAAGCATCCCATCCGCGCACGCCGTTCTTCCACCCTGGGCCGCCACGGTACGACTGCCGCTCACCCTCGCCGTCTCCGTGATCCGGAAGACTTGTTGCTGCTCTGGCGACAAGAAGTCTTCCGGATCATGAGAGACCCGACGGCTAGGCGCTGACCTGCTGGCGGGCGGTGACGAGCTCGCCGAGGCGGGAGCGGCCGCCGTCGGGGGCGGTGAGGACCCAGACGCCGTCGTCGCAGATGGCCATCGTGTGCTCGACGTGGGCGGCGATGGAGCCGTCGACCGTCACCACGGTCCAGCCGTCGTCGAGCTCGGCGACCTTCGGCTTGCCCTTCGTGATCATCGGCTCGATGGCCAGGGCCATGCCGGGGCGCAGCGCGGGGCCCTTGCCGGGGCGGCCCGAGTTCTCCACGAAGGGGTCCTGGTGCATGGCGCTGCCGATGCCGTGGCCGCCGTAGCCGTCGACGATGCCGTAGCGGCCGGCCTTGCGGACGGCGGACTGGATCGCGAAGGAGATGTCGGTCAGGCGGCCCTTGCCGGAGCGGACGCCGCGGGCGGCGGCGGCGATGCCGGCCCACATCGCGTCCTCGGCGACGGTGACGAGCCGGCGCAGGTCGTTGCTGATCTCGCCGACGCCGACCGTGATGGCCGCGTCGCCGTGCCAGCCGTCCAGCTCGGCGCCGCAGTCGATCGAGATCAGGTCGCCGGCCCGCAGGATCTGCCGGGCGCTGGGGATGGCGTGGACCACCTGGTCGTTGACCGAGGAGCAGATCGAGGCCGGGTAGCCGTGGTAGCCCTTGAAGGACGGGATGGCGCCGGCGGCCCGGATCGTCTCCTCCGCGATCGCGTCCAGGTCGGCGGTGCTGACGCCGGGCGCGACCGCGGCCCGCATGCGGGCCAGGGCGTCGGCGACGACGAGACCCGCGCGGCGCATGTGGCCGATCTGCTCAGGGGTCTTGAGCTCGATCTCGACCTGGTGCGCCACGGGTCAGCCGCCGTAGGAGCGCAGAGCGTCGATCGCGCGGACCGTGATGTCCTCGACCGGCCCGGTGGCGTCGATGCCCACCAGCTTGCCCTGCGCGCCGTAGTAGTCGACGAGGGGCGAGGTGTCCCGGGCGTAGACCTTCAGCCGCTCGGCGATCGTCTCGGCCTTGTCGTCGTCGCGCTGGAAGAGCTCGCCGCCGCACCGGTCGCACACGCCCTCGTGGGTCGGCGCGTCGAACTCGACGTGCCAGATCTTGCCGCAGCCGCGGCAGGTCCGGCGGCCGGAGAGCCGCCGGATGACCTCTTCGTTCTCCACGACGAGCTCGAGCACGATGTCGAGCCCGGTGCCGAGGTCGGCGAGGAGCTTGTCGAGGGCGTTGGCCTGCGGGACGGTGCGCGGGAAGCCGTCGAGGAGGAAGCCGTCGGCAGCGTCGCCCTCCGACAGGCGGTCGGACACCATGTTGATGGTGACCTCGTCGGGGACGAGCTGGCCGGCGTCCATGTAGCGCTTCGCCTCGACGCCGAGCGGGGTGCCCTGCCCGACGTTGGCCCGGAAGATGTCGCCGGTCGAGATTTTGGGCACGGCGAGGTGCGCGGCGATGAACTCGGCCTGGGTCCCCTTGCCCGCCCCGGGGGGACCTACCAGCACCAGCCTCACTACCGGAGGAACCCTTCGTAGTTGCGCTGCATGAGCTGGCTCTCGATCTGCTTCACCGTTTCGAGGCCCACACCAACAATAATGAGCACCGCGGTGCCGCCGAACGGGAAGTTCTGCAGAGCCTGTCCGCCACCGACGACCCCGATGAGCAGGTTGGGCAGGATCGAGATGATGCCCAGGTAGAGCGCGCCGGGGAGGGTGATGCGGCTGAGGATGAAGTCAAGGTACTCGGCGGTCGGCTTGCCCGGCCGGATGCCGGGGACGAATCCGCCGTACTTGCGCATGTTGTCCGCGACCTCGGTGGGGTTGAACGTGATCGACACGTAGAAGTACGTGAAGAAGATGATCAACAGGAAGTAGAGGATGATGTGCGCCGGCTTGTCCTGGGCGACGATGTTGCGCTGGATCCACAGGACGGTCTTGTTGGTCGTGTCCGCCCCGGCGAACCTGGTGATCAGGTCCGGCAGGTAGAGCAGCGACGAGGCGAAGATGACCGGGATGACGCCCGCCTGGTTGACCTTCAGCGGGATGTAGGTCGACGTCCCGCCGTACATGCGGCGGCCGATCATGCGCTTCGCGTATTGCACCGGGATGCGACGCTGAGCCTGCTCCAGGAAGACGACGAAGGCGATGACGACGACCGCGAGGCCCACGATGACGAAGAACGTGGTCTTGTCGTCCTGGAAGATCGAGAGGCCCTCGTTGGGGAGCCGGGCGGCGATCGAGGTGAAGATCAGGACGGACATGCCGTTGCCGACGCCGCGGTCGGTGACCAGCTCGCCGAACCACATGACCATGCCGGTGCCGGCGGTCATCGTGATGACCAGCGCGGTCAGGATCAGCCAGTGCGGGATCTTGCCGGTGTCCGGGATGACCGGGAACTGGGTCTGGTCGCACGCGCCGTTGAAGAGCTGGCCCGACTGCGCCAGGGCGATGATCGCCGAGGCCTGCAGGACACCGAGCCCGAGGGTGAGGTAGCGCGTGTACTGGGTGATCTTCGCCTGGCCGGACTGGCCTTCCTTGCGCAGCTGCTCCAGGCGCGGGATCACGACCGTCAGCAGCTGCAGGATGATGCTCGCGGTGATGTACGGCATGATGCCGAGCGCGAAGACTGAAAGTTGCAGCAGCGCGCCACCGGAGAACAGGTTGAGCAGCGTCGCCACGTTGCTCTTGTCACCGCTCTCGACGATGTCGAGGCACTTCTGCACGTTGCCGAACGACACGCCGGGGCTGGGGAGCGTGGCACCCACCCGGTACAGCGCGATCATGAGCAATGTGAACAAGATTTTGTTGCGCAGGTCAGGCGTGCGAAACGCGCTGGCAAAGGCGGAGAGCAACGTTCTTCCTCCTGCGCAAGGCGGCCGGTCGGCCGACGAGGTGGGGTCCTGGTGGTGCGTTTGGTGCGAGTGGTGCGACTGAACGGCTGAGCAGAGTGTGGTACTGCGCAACGGACTCTAACAGGATGCCCGCAGCACATCACGCCCCGGCGATCCCTCAGCTTTTCAGGTGGTCCTTCGGGTGGTGCTCCGGCTGCCCTTGAGGCGCCGCGTGGCGCCCACCAAAAATGCTCCGGTGGACGCCACGGTAGCTCGTTCTCTACTCCGCTGCGGAACCGCCGAGCAGCGTGGCCGATCCGCCCGCCGCTTCCAGCTTCTCCTTGGCAGTCGCACTGAACTTGTGCGCACTGACCTGCAGCTTTACTCCGCCGAGCTCCCCGTCGCCGAGGACCTTGACCAGCTCGCCCTTGCGGACGGCGCCAGCGTCGACGAGCTCGTCGACCCCGATGGTGCCGCCCTTCGGGAACAGCTCCGCGAGGCGGGCCAGGTTGACGACCTGGAACTCGATGCGGTTGCGGTTCTTGAAGCCCTTGAGCTTCGGCAGGCGCATGTGGAGGGGCATCTGCCCACCCTCGAACGCCGCCGAGATGTTCTTGCGGGCCTTGGAGCCCTTGGTGCCACGACCGGCGGTCTTACCCTTGGAGCCCTCACCGCGACCCACACGGGTCTTCGCGGTCTTGGCGCCCGGGGCGGGCCGCAGGTGGTGCAGTTTGATCGTCATCGGATTACTCCACCTCTTCCACGGTGACCAGGTGCGTCACGGTGTGGATCATGCCGCGGATCTCCGGACGGTCTTCCTTGACGACGACGTCGCGGATCCGCTTCAGGCCGAGCGAACGCAGCGTGTCCCGCTGGTTCTGCTTGGTGCCGATCTCGGACCGGATCTGGGTGACCTTCAGACGCGCCATGGTCATGCACCGACCCCGGCCCGCTGGGCCAGCATGGCCGCCGGAGCGACGTCCTCGACCGGCAGACCGCGACGGGCGGCCACGGCCTCCGGCGCCTCGAGCTTCTTCAGCGCCGCCACCGTCGCGTGGACGATGTTGATCGCGTTCGAGGAGCCGAGGCTCTTGGAGAGCACGTCGTGGATGCCCGCGCACTCCAGGACGGCACGCACCGGGCCACCGGCGATGACGCCGGTACCGGCGGAGGCCGGCTTGAGCAGCACGACGCCCGCGGCGTCCTCGCCGATCACCGGGTGCGGGATCGAGGCCGCGATCCGCGGCACCTTGAAGAAGTGCTTCTTGGCCTCCTCGACGCCCTTGGCGATGGCCGCGGGCACCTCCTTGGCCTTTCCGTATCCGACGCCGACGGTGCCGTCGCCGTCACCGACGATGACGAGGGCGGTGAAGCTGAAGCGACGACCACCCTTCACGACCTTGGCGACACGGTTGATCGCGACGACCCGCTCGAGGTGCGGGGTCTTCTCGGCGGGCGCGTTGCCGCGGCCGCCTCCTTCGCGACGATTCTCGCGACGGCCGCCACCTTCGGTGTTCCCACCGGACCCGCCGCCCCTGCGCTGAGGACCAGGCATGAACGTTCCCTTTCCTAGAATTCGAGTCCGGCTTCGCGGGCGGCGTCAGCCAGGGCCGCGATGCGGCCGGCGTAACGGTTTCCGCCACGGTCGAAGACGACCTTGCCGACACCCGCGGCCTTCGCCCGCTCGGCGAGGAGGGTGCCGACCTTGGTGGCCAGCGCCTTCTTGTCACCGTCGGTGCCGCGGATGCTCGCGTCGAGCGTCGAGGCCGAGGCCAGCGTGTGGCCCTTGAGGTCGTCGACGATCTGCGCCGTGATGTTCCGCAGCGAACGGGTGACGACCAGGCGCGGACGCTCGGCGGTGCCACTGACGTGCTTGCGGATGCGGAAGTGCCGGCGTGCGCGCCCGACTCGGCGCGCCGCGGCGGTGCCGCCTGCGTTGCGGCGCTTGAGCAGCGTGGCGCTCACTTCTTGCCTGCCTTTCCAGCCTTACGGCGGATGACCTCGCCCTGGTACTTCACGCCCTTGCCCTTGTACGGCTCCGGCGGGCGGATCTTGCGGATGTTGGCGGCGACCTCGCCCACCTGCTGCTTGTCGATGCCGGCGATGTGGAACAGCGTCGGCTTCTCGACGGTGAACGTGATGCCCGGAGGGGGCGTCACGAGCACGGGGTGGGAGAACCCGAGCGCGAACTCCAGGTCGGCGCCCTTCGCGGTGACGCGGTAACCGGTGCCGGCGATCTCGAGGCTCTTGCGGTAGCCCTCGGTGACGCCGGTGACCATGTTCGCGATGAGCGTGCGGGTCAGGCCGTGCAGCTCCTTGGCCTTGCGCTCGTCGTTGGGGCGAACGACGGTGAAGGAGCCGTCGTCGGCCTTCTCCAGCGTGATGGGGTCGGCGATCGTGTGGTTCAGCTCGCCCTTGGGTCCCTTGACGGTGACGACCTGACCGTCGACCCGCAGGTCAACGCCGGCGGGCACCGCGATGGGCTTACGTCCGATTCGAGACATTGAAGGCTCTCCCTTACCAGACGTAGGCGAGGACTTCCCCGCCCACCCCTCGCTTGCGGGCCTGCCGGTCGGTGAGCAGCCCTTGGGACGTCGAGATGATGGCCACACCCAGGCCACCGAGCACGCGCGGCATCTCCACCGACTTCGCGTACACCCGGAGACCGGGCTTCGAGACGCGGCGGATGCCGGCGAGGCTGCGCTCGCGGCTCTGGCCGTACTTGAGTTCAACGATCAGCGTCTTGCCGACCTTGCCCTCTTCCGGCTCCTGAACCTGCCACGAGGACACGTAGCCCTCGGACTTGAGCACCTCGGCGATGTTCGCCTTGATCTTCGAGTAGGGCATCGACACCCGGTCGTGGTACGCCTGGTTGGCGTTGCGCAGACGCGTCAGCATGTCTGCGATCGGGTCGGTCATGGTCATTGCTTTGTCAGCCTTTCTCGCCGCGGTTCCTCGCCGCTGTGGGCGGGCCTACGGCGAAGGAGGTTTACCAGGAGGCCTTGGAGACGCCGGGCAGCTCGCCGCGGTGCGCCATCTCACGGATGCACACGCGGCACAGCCCGAACTTCCGGTACACGGCCTTGGGCCGGCCGCAGCGCTGGCAGCGGGTGTAAGCGCGGACCGCGAACTTGGGCTTCGCGGCGGCCTTGAGAATGAGGGCCTTCTTCGCCATTGGTCAGTTCTCCCTAGTTCTCACGGAAGGGGAAGCCGAGCAGCTTGAGCAGCGCGCGACCTTCCTCGTCCGTGCGAGCGGTGGTGACCACGGTGATGTCCATCCCTCGCGGCCGGTCGATGCGGTCCTGGTCGATCTCGTGGAACACCGACTGCTCGGTGAGACCGAAGGTGTAGTTGCCGTTGCCGTCGAGCTTGCGCCCGTCCAGACCGCGGAAGTCGCGGATACGCGGCAGCGCGATCGACAGCAGCCGGTCGAGGAACTCCCACATGCGGTCGTTGCGGAGGGTGACCTTCGCACCGATCGGCATGCCCTCACGCAGCTTGAACTGCGCGATGGACTTGGTCGCACGACGGATCTGCGGCTTCTGGCCGGTGATCGTGGCCAGGTCGCGGACCGCACCGTCGATCAGCTTCGAGTCGCGAGCCGCCTCGCCGACGCCCATGTTGACGACGACCTTGACGACCCCCGGGATCTGCATCACGTTGGCGTACTTGAACTGCTCCTGCAGCTTGCCGGCGATCTCGTCGCGGTAGCGCTGCTTGAGGCGCGGGTTCACCTTGTCGACCGTCGTCATCACAGATCCTTACCGGAGCGACGCGACGTGCGGGTCTTGACGCCGTCCTCGTCGATGCGGGCACCGACGCGGGTCGGCTTGTTGTCCGAGTCGATCACCATCACGTTGGAGACGTGGATGGCGGCTTCCTGGGTCACGATGCCACCGGTCTTCGAGCCACGCTGGGTGGTGCGGATCCGGGTGTGCTTCTTGACGCGGTTCACGCCCTCGACGATGACCTTGTCCTCGCGCGGGAGGGCGGTGAGGACCTTGCCCCGGGTGCCCTTGTCCTTGCCCGCGATGACCAGGACGGTGTCGCCCTTTTTGACCTTCATGGTTACAACACCTCCGGCGCGAGCGAGATGATCTTCATGAAACGCTTGTCCCGGAGCTCACGCCCGACCGGGCCGAAGATGCGGGTACCACGGGGGTCACCGCCGTCCTTGATGATCACGGCGGCGTTCTCGTCGAACCGGATGTAGGACCCGTCCGGCCGGCGCCGTTCCTTGGTGGTCCGGACGACGACGGCCTTGACCACGTCACCCTTCTTCACGCCGGCGCCCGGGATGGCGTCCTTCACGGTGGCCACGATGATGTCGCCGATGCCTGCATAGCGGCGACCCGAGCCACCGAGCACACGGATGCACAGGATCTCCCGGGCACCCGTGTTGTCGGCGACGCGCAGCCGCGACTCCTGCTGAATCACGCTTGTCTCCTAATGTCTGCCAGTTCTCGGCACCGGCGCTTCGAGGGCCGGTGCCGAGCTTGGCGGAACGACGGCCTTACTTGGCCTTTTCGAGGATCTCCACGACCCGCCAGCGCTTGGTGGCGGACAGCGGCCGGGTCTCCATGAGCAGCACCCGGTCGCCGATGCCACACGCGTTCTGCTCGTCGTGCGCCTTGAGCTTGTTGGTGCGGCGCATGACCTTGCCGTACAGCGGGTGCTTGACCTGGTCCTCGACCGCCACGACGACGGTCTTGTTCATCTTGTCGCTGACCACCAGGCCCTCGCGGACCTTGCGGCGGCCGCGCACCTCGGTGCTCTCGGTCGTCTGCTCGCTCATGCTCATGCCACCTCAGCCACAGCGTCGGGCGCGGCTGAGAGACCCAGCTCGCGCTCGCGCATGATCGTGTAGATCCGGGCGATGTCCTTGCGGATGATCTGCAACCGCCCGTGGTTGTCCAGCTGGCCGGTGGCCGACTGGACGCGGAGGTTGAACAGCTCCGCCTTCGCTTCCCGAAGCTTCTCGACCAGGCTCTCGTCGGACAGCTCGCGCAGCTCGGTCGCCTTGATTCCGGCGGCCATCAGACATCAGCCCCTTCACGCGTGACGATCCGGCACTTCAGCGGAAGCTTGTGGATCGCGCGGCGCATTGCCTCGCGGGCGATCTGCTCGTTCGGGAACGACATCTCGAACAGGATCCGGCCCGGCTTGATGTTGGCCACCCACCACTCGGGGGAGCCCTTACCGGAGCCCATGCGGGTCTCGGCCGGCTTCTTGGTGATGGAGCGGTCCGGGAAGATCGTGATCCAGACCTTGCCGCCACGACGGATGTGCCGGGTCATGGCGATACGGGCCGACTCGATCTGGCGGTTCGTGATGTACGCGGGCTCGAGGGCCTGGATACCGAACTCGCCGAAGACCACGCGGGTGCCGCCCTTGGCCGGGCCGTGACGGTCCGGGTGGTGCGGCTTGCGGAAGCCCTTCGGGGGCTTACGAGGGATCAGCATTCGTCAGCCCTCCTGGGACGTCTCTGCCGGTGCTTGCTCCACCGGGGCGGCCTCGGGGGTCACCTCGGCGGCCTGGGCCGCGGCTGCGGCACGGCCGGCCTCGGTGCCACCGGCCGTCGTGCCGGAGGAACCGGAGCGCCCGCGACGCGGCCGCTCGGGCCGGTCGGTGCGCTCGCGACGGCCACCGCGCGGAGCGGCGGCCTCGGCCGGCGCCTCGCGACCCGGAACGGCGTCGCCCTTGTAGATCCAGACCTTCACGCCGATGCGGCCGAAGGTGGTACGGGCCTCGAAGAAGCCGTACTCGATGTTGGCCCGCAGCGAGTGCAGCGGCACGCGACCCTCACGGTAGAACTCCGTGCGGCTCATCTCCGCGCCGCCGAGGCGGCCGGAGACCTGCACCCGGATGCCCTTGACGAGCGTGTTCTTCATCGCGGACTGCATCGCCTTGCGCATCGCGCGGCGGAAGCTGACCCGGCTGGACAGCTGCTCGGCCACGCCCTGCGCGACGAGCTGCGCGTCCGACTCGGGGCTCTTCACCTCGAGGATGTTGAGCTGCACCTGCTTGCCGGTGAGCTTCTCGAGCTCGTTGCGGATGCGGTCGGCCTCGGCGCCCTTGCGGCCGATGACGATGCCCGGGCGGGCCGTGTGGATGTCCACGCGGACCCGGTCGCGGGTGCGCTCGATGTCGACCTTGGCGATGCCGGCGCGCTCCAGGCCCTTGGACATCATCCGGCGGATGCGGACATCCTCGGCGATGTAGTCCTTGTAGAGCTTGTCGGCGTACCAGCGGGACTTCCAGTCGGTGCTGATGCCGAGCCGGAACCCGTGCGGGTGAACCTTCTGACCCATTACTCGGTCCCTTCCTCGGCGTCAGCCTTCGGCGTCGCCTTCGTGGCCTTCTTCGCCGGAGCGGCCTTCTTCGCCGCGGGCGCCTTGACCTCGTCGGTCTCGTCGGTCTCCGGCGTCACGGCCTTCGCCGCCCTGGTCGCCTTCGCCACGCCGGCCTTGGCCGCGCGGGCCTGGCTCGCGGGGACGCTCTCGACCACGATGGTGATGTGGCTGGTCCGCTTGCGGATCCGGTACGCGCGACCCTGCGCCCGCGGACGGAACCGCTTGAGCGTCGGGCCCTCGTCGACGTACGCCTCGGCGACCAGGAGCGAGTCCGGGTCGAGCCGCTCGTTGTTCTCTGCGTTGGCGATGGCGCTCGCCAGCACCTTGTACACCGGCTCGCTCGCCGACTGCGGGGCGAACTGCAGCACCGTGAGTGCGTCGCGCGCGGGCAGGCCGCGGACGAGGTTCACCACCCGGCGGGCCTTCATGGGCGACACGCGCACATGGCGCGCGATCGCCCGGGCACCGGGCAGCGCCGCCGCTGCTTTTGTTGACATCGGGAAATCCCCTTTAGTTGGCTGCCTTAGCGGCGGCGGCTCTTCCGGTCGTCCTTCTCGTGACCCTTGAACGTGCGGGTCAGCGCGAACTCGCCGAGCTTGTGCCCGACCATCGCCTCCGTCACGAAGACGGGAACGTGCTTACGCCCGTCGTGGACGGCGATCGTGTGCCCGAGCATGTCGGGGATGATCGTCGACCGGCGCGACCAGGTCTTGATGACGTTCTTGGAGTTCTTGGCGTTCTGGACTTCCACCTTCTTGATGAGGTGGTCGTCGACGAACGGGCCCTTCTTGAGGCTGCGAGGCATTGCTCAGGCTCCTTAGCCGCGCTTCCGGGTGGCGTAACGCCTACGGACGATGAGTCGGTCGCTCGGCTGGCCCTTGCGCCGCGTGCGGCCCTCCGGCTTGCCCTTCGGGTTGACCGGGTGGCGACCACCCGAGGTCTTACCCTCACCACCACCGTGCGGGTGGTCGATGGGGTTCATGGCGACACCACGGACGGTCGGGCGCTTGCCCTTCCAGCGCATGCGGCCGGCCTTGCCCCAGTTGATGTTCGACTGGTCGGCGTTGCCGATCTCGCCGATCGTGGCCCGGCAGGCCACCTCGACGCGCCGGATCTCGCCCGACGGCATGCGCAGCGTCGCGTACTGGCCCTCACGGCCGAGCAGCTGGATGCCCACGCCGGCCGAGCGGGCCAGCTTCGCGCCGCCGCCCGGGCGCAGCTCCACCGCGTGCACGGTGGTGCCGACCGGGATGTTGCGCAGCGGCAGGTTGTTGCCCGGCTTGATGTCGGCGCCGACACCGGCCTCGACCCGGTCGCCCTGCTTCAGGTCCTTCGGCGCGATGATGTACCGCTTCTCGCCGTCGGCGTAGTGCAGCAGCGCGATCCGCGCGGTGCGGTTGGGGTCGTACTCGATGTGCGCGACCTTGGCGGGGATGCCGTCCTTGTCCGCACGACGGAAGTCGATCAACCGGTACTGGCGCTTGTGGCCGCCGCCCTGGTGGCGCGCGGTGACGCGGCCGTGGACGTTGCGGCCGCCCTTGCTCGGCAGCGGGACGAGGAGCGACTTCTCGGGCGTCGATCGGGTGATCTCGGCGAAGTCGGCGACGCTCGAACCACGACGACCCGGGGTCGTCGGCTTGTACTTACGGATAGCCATCGTCTATACCCCTCAGCTGACCGGTCCGCCGAAGGCTTCGATCCGGTCACCCTCGGCGAGCTTGACCATGGCCCGCTTCGTGTCCTTGCGCTTGCCCCAGCCCGTGCGGGTCCGCTTGCGCTTGCCTTCGCGGTTGATGGTGTTGACCGACAGGACGCGGACGTTGAAGATCTGCTGAATCGCGATCTTGATCTCGGTCTTGTTCGCGTCCGGGTGCACCAGGAACGTGTACCAGTTGCGGTTGAGCTCGCTGTAGCTCTTCTCGGAGACCACCGGCTGGATGATCACGTCGCGTGGATCGGCGATCGTCGCCATGATCAGGCCTCCTCGGTGGTCTCGGCGGCGTCGGCAGCGCCGGCGGCCGGCACGCCGAGGAACTCGTCCAGCGCCGCGGTCGTGAAGATGACCTGGTCGGCGAGGAGCACGTCGTGCGTGTTGAGCTGGTCGGCGACCAGGAGGTGCACCGACGGCTCGTTGCGCAGGCTCAGCCAGTTGGCCTCGTCGTCGCGCGGGAGGACCACGAGGACCCGGCGCGCGTCGGTGATGCCGCGCAGCACCTTCAGGGCGTCCTTGGTCTTCGGGGTGTCGCCGTCGATGAAGTTCTCCACGACGTGGATGCGACCCTCGCGGGCCCGGTCGGAGAGCGCGCCACGCAGGGCGGCGGCCTTCATCTTCTTGTTCACCCGCTGGGTGTAGTCACGCGGCACGGGGCCGTGCGTGACGCCACCGCCGGTGAACTGCGGCGCGCGGATCGAGCCCTGACGGGCACGGCCGGTGCCCTTCTGCTTGTAGGGCTTCTTGCCGCCGCCGGACACCTCCCCGCGGGTCTTGACCTTGTGCGTGCCCTGGCGGGCCGCGGCGAGCTGCGCGACGACGACCTGGTGCAGCAGCGGGATGCTGGCCTGCGCGTCGAAGATGTCGTCCGGCAGCTCGACGGTGCCGTTGGTGGCGCCGTCGGCCGTCTTGATGTCAACGGTGGTCACTTGGTGATCCCACCTTTCTGCGCCTTCACCGCGACCTTGGCGGCGCTCCGCAGCAGCACGAGGCTGCCCTTCGGACCGGGGACCGCACCCTTGATGAGGATCAGGCCCTGCTCCAGCTCGACCGCCTGGACGGTCAGGTTCTGCACGGTGAAGCGCGCCCCACCCATGCGGCCGGCCATCTTCACGCCCTTGAAGACGCGACCCGGGGTCGCGCAGGCGCCGATGGAGCCGGGCGAGCGGTGCTTGCGCTCGACACCGTGGCTCGCGCGGAGGCCGTGGAAGCCGTGCCGCTTCATGACACCGGCGTAGCCCTTGCCCTTGGTCCGGCCGGTGACGTCGATCCGCTGGCCGGCGGCGAAGAGGTCGGCGGTGATCTCCTGGCCGAGCGAGTACTCGCCGGCGTCGGTGGTCCGCAGCTCGACGATGTGCCGGCGGGGTGCGACGTCCGCCTTGGCGAAGTGGCCCGACCGCGGCTTGTTGACCTTGCGCGGGTCGATCTGGCCCCACGCGAGCTGGACCGCGGAGTAGCCGTCGTTGTCAGCCGTGCGCACCTGGGTCACGACGCACGGGCCGGCCTGCACCACAGTCACCGGGACGACCTTGCCGTTGTCCCAGATCTGGGTCATGCCGAGCTTCTCACCCAGGATGCCCTTGACTTGCCTGTCCATAAGTCCGGTCCCTACAGCTTGATCTCGATGTCGACACCAGCCGGCAGGTCGAGCCGCATGAGCGAGTCAACCGTCTTCGGGGTCGGGTCGATGATGTCGATCAGACGCTTGTGCGTGCGCATCTCGAAGTGCTCGCGCGAGTCCTTGTACTTGTGCGGCGAGCGGATCACGCAGTAGCGGTTGATCTCAGTGGGCAGCGGCACCGGCCCAGCGACCTGAGCCCCGGTGCGCGTGACCGTCTCGACGATCTTCCGCGCCGAGGAGTCGACGACCTCGTGGTCGTAGGCCTTGAGCCGGATGCGGATCTTCTGTCCCGCCATGGTGGCTTCAGTTCCCTCTCTCATGCGAGGTCTCTCGACCTCGCGGAACCCCGAAGGGTCCGGTGCCGCCTATTTGGTTTGTCCGACCCCCGCGGTCGGGCGTGTCGCGGCCAAGGGCCAGGCTCCGCCGCCGACGTCCTTCACAGGACCGCTGGTGGCTCAGGAGACCTACCCCAGGGCGTGCCACGCCCAAAACGCGGAGGTGAGCGCCGGTCGTAAGACTGACGCCGCGCGGAAGCGGTCGAGACTTCTCATTGAGCAGTCTCGACCGCCCCGCGACGCAACCCGACCATTATGCCGCATGACTTGCGACAAAGTGAAATCGGGGTGCCTCAGGTTGTTACTTGAGGATCTTCGTCACACGGCCGGCGCCGACGGTGCGGCCACCCTCGCGGATCGCGAAGCGGAGGTTCTCCTCCATGGCGATCGGCTGGATGAGCTGCACGGTCATGCCGGTGTTGTCGCCCGGCATGACCATCTCGGTGCCCTCGGGCAGCGTGACGACGCCGGTGACGTCCGTGGTGCGGAAGTAGAACTGCGGACGGTAGTTCTGGAAGAACGGGGTGTGCCGGCCACCCTCCTCCTTGGAGAGGATGTAGACGGTCGCCTCGAACTCGGTGTGCGGGGTGTTGCTACCCGGCTTCACCACGACCATGCCGCGCTCGACGTCCTCGCGCTTGATACCACGCAGGAGCAGGCCGACGTTCTCACCGGCGCGCGCCTCGTCGAGGATCTTGCGGAACATCTCGATGGCGGTGCAGGTGGTCTTCATCGACTTGGCCTTGATGCCGACGATCTCGACTTCCTCGTTCGGCTTGAGGATGCCACGCTCGACACGACCGGTGACGACGGTGCCACGACCGGTGATCGTGAAGACGTCCTCGACGGGCATGAGGAACGGCTTCTCGGTCTCACGCTCGGGCTGCGGGATCGCACTGTCCACGGCGCCCATGAGCTCCATGAGGGCGTCCGACCACTTCGGGTCGCCCTCGAGGGCCTTCAGGGCCGAGACGCGCACGACCGGCGCGTCGTCGCCGGGGAACTCCTGGCTCGACAGGAGCTCACGGACCTCGAGCTCGACGAGCTCCAGGAGCTCCTCGTCCTCGACCATGTCGCTCTTGTTCAGCGCCACCACGATGTAGGGGACGCCGACCTGGCGGGCCAGCAGCACGTGCTCGCGGGTCTGCGGCATCGGGCCGTCGGTCGCCGCGACCACCAGGATCGCGCCGTCCATCTGCGCGGCACCGGTGATCATGTTCTTGATGTAGTCGGCGTGACCCGGGCAGTCAACGTGGGCGTAGTGCCGGTTCTCGGTCTGGTACTCGACGTGCGCGATCGAGATCGTGATGCCGCGGGCCTTCTCCTCCGGCGCCTTGTCGATCTCGTCGAACGGGGTGTAGGGGTTCACGTCCGGCATGCGGTCGTGCAGCACCTTGGTAATGGCCGCCGTCAGCGTCGTCTTCCCGTGGTCGATGTGACCGATGGTGCCGATGTTGACGTGCGGCTTAGTCCGCTCGAACTTCGCCTTCGCCACTGGTGTCCTCCTGTGGACTTCTGGTTCGCGGTGCGTCGACGCCTGAAGCGTCGACGCACCCTGTCGACTTGGGTCTGGCGGCTGAAGCCTTCAGGCCCGCTGATGCAGCCTCGCGGCCGCGGACCGGAAACTACTCCCCGGTCGCCTTCGCGATGATCTCCTTGGCGACGTTCGCGGGAACCTCGGCGTAGGAGTCGAACTGCATCGAGTAGCTCGCCCGGCCCTGGGTCTTCGACCGCAGGTCGCCGACGTAGCCGAACATCTCCGACAACGGCACCGTGGCGCGGACGACACGGGCACCGCCGCGCTCCTCCATCGCCTGGATGGTGCCACGCCGGGAGTTGAGGTCGCCGATGACGTCACCCATGTTCTCTTCCGGGGTGGTGACCTCGACGGCCATCAACGGCTCGAGGAGGGCCGGAGAGGCCTTGCGGGCCGCCTCCTTCATCACCATCGAACCAGCGATCTTGAACGCCATTTCTGACGAGTCGACCTCGTGGTACTGGCCGTCGAGCAGCGTCAGCTTCACGCCCACCATCGGGTAGCCGGCGAGCACGCCGTACTGCATCGCGTCCTGCGCGCCGGCGTCGACCGAAGGGATGAACTCCTTCGGGATGCGACCGCCGGAGACCTCGTTGACGAACTCGTAGGTCGGGCCGTCGGCCGTCATCTCGAGCGGCTCGAGCTTGACGATGACCTTCGCGTACTGACCCGAGCCACCGGTCTGCTTCTTGTGCACGTAGTCGATCTTGTCGACGACGCCCTTGATGGTCTCGCGGTAGGCCACCTGCGGCTTGCCGATGTTGGCCTCGACGCTGAACTCGCGGCGCATCCGGTCGACCAGGATGTCCAGGTGCAGCTCGCCCATGCCGGCGATGATGGTCTGCCCGGTCTCCTCGTCGTTCTTGACGCGGAAGGTCGGGTCCTCCTCGGCCAGCCGCTGGATGGCGGTGCCCAGCTTCTCCTGGTCGGCCTTGCTCTTCGGCTCGATGGCGACCTGGATGACCGGCTCCGGGAAGGTCATCGACTCGAGGATGACCGGGTGGGCCGGGTCGCAGAGGGTGTCACCCGTGGTGGTCTGCTTGAGACCCTGCACGGCGATGATGTCACCCGCCTGAGCGCTTGGGCGCTCCTCACGCTTGTTCGCGTGCATCTGGTAGATCTTGCCGATCCGCTCCTTGCGGTCCTTGGTGGAGTTGACCACCTGGGAGCCGGACTCGAGCGTGCCGGAGTAGATGCGCACGTAGGTGAGCTTGCCGAGGTGCTTGTCCGTCTGGATCTTGAAGGCCAGAGCGGAGAACGGCTCGCTGTTGGACGGCTTGCGCTGCAGGGGCGTCTCACCGTCGGTGGCCACACCCTCGACCGCCGGGATGTCCAGCGGCGACGGCAGGAACTCCACGACGGCGTCGAGCATGGGCTGCACGCCCTTGTTCTTGAACGCCGAGCCGCACACGACCGGGTTGAGCTTGCCGGCGATGGTGGCCTTGCGGATCGCGGCCTTGAGCTCCTTGACGTCGAACGTGTCGCCGTCGAGGTAGCGGACCATGATCTCGTCGTCGGACTCGGACAGCGTCTCCAGGAGCTTGTCCCGGTACTCGTTTGCCTGGTCGACGAGGTCCGCGGGGATCTCCTCGATGGCGTAGTCCTCGCCCTTCTGGGTCTCGCCACGCCACGTCAGGGCGCGCATCTCCAGCAGGTCGACGACGCCGATGTGGTCGCCTTCCAGGCCGATCGGGATCTGCAGCACCAGCGGCGTCGCGTTGAGCCGGTCGACCATCATCTGCACGCAGCGGAAGAAGTCGGCACCGGTGCGGTCCAGCTTGTTGACGAAGCACATACGCGGGACGTTGTACTTGTCGGCCTGCCGCCAGACGTTCTCCGTCTGCGGCTCCACGCCGGCGACACCGTCGTACACGGCGACGGCGCCGTCCAGGACCCGCAGCGACCGCTCGACCTCGACCGTGAAGTCGACGTGGCCGGGCGTGTCGATGATCTGGATGACGTGGCCCTTCCACTCGCACTTCGTGGCGGCGGAGGTGATGGTGATGCCCCGCTCCTGCTCCTGCTCCATCCAGTCCATGACGGCGGCGCCCTCGTGGACTTCACCGATCTTGTACGTGATGCCGGTGTAGAAGAGGATGCGCTCGGTCGTCGTCGTCTTACCGGCGTCGATGTGCGCCATGATGCCGATATTGCGGACCTTGGCGAGGGCAGCGTCTACGGCAGCCACTTCGAATCCCTACTTCGCTCTCGTCGGATTGCTGGAAAAGCGTCGCTTACCAGCGGTAGTGCGCGAAGGCCTTGTTGGACTCCGCCATCTTGTGGGTGTCCTCCCGGCGCTTCACCGAAGCACCGAGCCCGTTGCTGGCGTCGAGCAGCTCGTTCATGAGCCGCTCCACCATGGTCTTCTCACGACGGGCGCGCGAGTAGGTGACCAGCCAGCGCAGGCCCAGCGTCGTCGCCCGGGGAGGGCGCACCTCGACCGGCACCTGGTAGGTCGCGCCACCGACGCGGCGGCTGCGGACCTCGAGGGTCGGCTTGACGTTGTCCATCGCGCGCTTCAGCGTGACGACGGGGTCCGTGCCCGACTTCTCCCGGCAACCCTCGAGGGCGCTGTACACAACGCGCTCGGCGAGCTGGCGCTTGCCCTCGACCAGGATCTTGTTGATCAGCTGGGTGACGAGCAGGGAGTTGTAGACCGGGTCCGCCACCAGGGGCCGGCGCGGCGCGGGGCCTTTACGCGGCATGTCAGCTCTTCTCCTTCTTCGCGCCGTACCGGCTGCGAGCCTGCTTGCGGTTGCGAACACCCTGGGTGTCCAGCGAACCACGGATGATCTTGTACCGGACGCCGGGGAGGTCCTTCACACGGCCACCACGGACCAGCACGATCGAGTGCTCCTGAAGGTTGTGACCGACACCGGGGATGTAGGCCGTCACCTCGATACCGTTGCTCAGTCGCACGCGGGCCACCTTGCGCAGGGCCGAGTTCGGCTTCTTCGGCGTGGTGGTGTACACACGCGTGCAGACGCCACGCCGCTGCGGGCTGCCCTTGAGCGCCGGCGTCTTGGTCTTGCTCAGCTTCGCCTGGCGGCCCTTGCGGACCAGCTGCTGGATCGTAGGCACTGGGCCTGTCTCCCTTCGGCCTCGCGGCCGCACGTCTTCTTCTTCGCTGTCTCCACGGCGTGACCGGCACCCGCGGTCGGGCGTGTCGCCCGCCGCGCGAACCCGGTCCGAGAAGTGCCAACCGGGTTTCGCGGTTTGCGTCCACCCTCAACCCGCGGAGGCGGGCCGTTGTGGACGCACGCACGAGTTGCCCGGCAAAGCCGGGCACGAGGGGAAAGAGTACCCACCGTGAGGACGCTGGTCAAAATCGACGGCTCGGCCCCATGACGGAACACTCTTCACACCAAGAGTACCTGGTGTCTGATCCGTCCGTCCCGGGGGTCGCTTTCTCGGCGTCCGCGCCGCTCAGGGGGCTGGTCCGGGCCGTTTCAGGGGCTGGTGCTGGTGGCCGCGATCACGAAGGCGAGCAGCAGCGACAGCACGCCGATCCCCGCGCCGGTGGAGCCCAGCACCACCCCGGTGATCGCCGTCCCACGCCCGGTGACCAGCCGGCCCGAGCGGCGGACCTGGCGCATGCCGAAGACCCCCAGGCCGATCGCGCCGAGGCCGAGGAACAGCGCCAGCACGGTGAACGCGCCGCCGGCGAGCGGGCCCCACCCCTCGGACCCACCGAGCAGGCCGAGGCAGCCCACGAACAGGCCGACGAGGACCGATGCGATGCCGGCGACGAGGCTGCCGATGGCGGGGCCGCTCGGGGTCGCCTGGACGAGGGGGTAGGCCACCCCGAAGGGGGTCCCCTGGACGAGGTCGATCCGCATGCCCTGCTGCGGGACGGGCTGCTGGTGCTGGTACGGGTAGGTCACGTCAGTTCACCAGCGGGTCGAAGTCCGTGCCGCGGCCACGGGCATAGGCCAGCAGGCCCAGGATCGCCAGGACGACCAGCGTGGCGATCGACAGCACGATGCCGGTCCAGGCGAGCCGCACGCCGTTGCGGAGCCTCTTGGCGCCCAACAGGAAGCCGTCCGCGGCCACCAGCTCCCGGTGCGACTGCCGGGCCAGCAGCAGCGCCAGGGTCGCCGGGATCGCCCCACCGAGGAACGGCCCGGTCACCACCGACAGCAGGCCCAGCCCGAACACGGCCGAGGCCTTGGTGGCACGGACCGGGTCGGGGTCGAGCGGATGGCGCGTCGCAGACGTCACCACCCGAGCCTAGCCGGTGCACGGGAAGAGGGCGGGGCCCCGTGGGTCCCCGCCCTCTTCGTCGTCCGGTGGTGCTTACCGGAAGGAGCCCAGGTCGAAGTCGTCCAGGGGGACCGCCTGCCCGCTGGCCGGGCCGAAGCCGTAGTCGGCCTCCGGGTAGCCGGTCATCGAGTAGACCTTCGCCTTCGCCTCCTCGGTCGGCTCGACCCGGATGCTGCGGTACTTGCTGATGCCCGTACCGGCCGGGATGAGCTTGCCGATGATGACGTTCTCCTTCAGACCGATCAGCGAGTCGCTGCGCGCGTGGATCGCCGCGTCGGTCAGCACCCGGGTCGTCTCCTGGAACGAGGCCGCGGACAGCCACGACTCCGTCGCCAGCGACGCCTTGGTGATACCCATGAGCACGGGACGGCCGGCCGCCGGCTCGCCGCCCTCGGCGACGACGCGACGGTTCTCCGCCTCGAACAGCGCACGGTCGACCAGCACACCGGGCAGGAACTCGGTGGAGCCGGAGTCGATGACCGTGACCCGCTTGAGCATCTGCCGGATGATGATCTCGATGTGCTTGTCGTGGATGAGCACGCCCTGCGAGCGGTACACCTCCTGGACCTCGGAGGTCAGGTGGACCTGGACCGCCCGGGGACCCATGATGCGCAGCAGCTCGTGCGGGTCGATCGTGCCCTCGGTGAGCTTCTCGCCGACCTCGACGTGCTCGCCGTCCTGGTAGCGCAGCTTGACGCGCCGGCTGAGCTTGTCGTGGACGATCTCCTCGCTGCCGTCGTCCGGCACGATGATGATCTTCCGCATCCGCTCGCCGTCCTCGATGCGCACGCGACCGGGGGTGTCGGCGATGGGCGCCTTACCCTTCGGCACGCGGGCCTCGAAGATCTCCTGCACACGGGGCAGACCCTGGGTGATGTCCTCACCCGCGACGCCACCGGTGTGGAAGGTACGCATAGTCAGCTGCGTGCCCGGCTCACCGATCGACTGGGCGGCGATGATGCCGACCGCCTCGCCGACGTCGACGGTCTTGCCCGTAGGCAGCGACCGGCCGTAGCAGGCGCCGCAGACGCCGAGCTTCGACTCGCAGGTGAGCACGCTGCGGACGCGGACGGTCTCGGTCCCGGCGGCGACCAGCAGGTCGACCGTGATCGAGTTGATGTCCGTGCCGCGCTCGGCGACGAGCTTGCCGTCCTTGTCGCGGACGTCGTCGGCGAGGGTACGGGCGTGCACGCCCGTCTCCGCGTGCTGGTGGATGCGCATGACGCCGTCGTGCAGCTCGCCGACCGTCATCGGGATGGCGCGGTCGGTGCCGCAGTCCTCCTCGCGGATGATGACGTCCTGCGACACGTCGACCAGACGACGGGTCAGGTAACCCGAGTCGGCGGTCCGCAGCGCGGTGTCGGCCAGACCCTTCCGGGCACCGTGCGTGGAGATGAAGTACTCCAGCACGGACAGACCCTCCCGGTAGCTGGCCTTGATCGGCCGCGGGATGATCTCGCCCTTCGGGTTGGCCACCAGGCCACGGATCGCGGCGATCTGGCGGAGCTGGAGCAGGTTACCGCGGGCACCCGAGTTGATCATCTTCCACAGCGGGTTCTCCTGCGGCAGCGCGCTTTCCATCTCCTTGGCGACCTCGCCGGTCGCCTTGGTCCAGATCTCGATGAGCTCGCCGCGGCGCTCCTCGGCCGTCATGAGACCGCGCTGGTACTGCTTGTCGATCCGCTCGGCCTCCCTCTCGTAGCGCTCGAGGATCTCGCGCTTGCGAGGCGGCTGGATGACGTCCTCCATGCCGATGGTGACGCCGGACCAGGTGGCCCAGTGGAAGCCGGCCAGCTTGAGCGCGTCCAGGGTCGCCGCGAGGGAGACCTTCGGGAAGCGCTCGGCGAGGTCGTTGACGATCGCCGACAGCTGACCCTTGCGGATCTCATAGTTGACGAAGCGGTACCCCACCGGGAGCGTCTCGTTGAAGAGCACCCGGCCGAGGGTCGTCTCGACCGTGACCGTGTCGCCGGACTGCCAGCCCTCGGGGGCCTCCCACGGCTGGCCGGCGGCGCCGTTGTCGACCCCGACGATGCCCCGGAGCCGGATCTTCACCGGTGCCTGGAGGTGCAGCTCGCCGTTGTCGAACGCCATCCGCGCCTCGGCGTCGGAGCTGAAGGTGCGCCCCTCGCCCGTCAGGCCCTTCTGGATGTGCGTCAGGTGGTACAGGCCGATGACCATGTCCTGGGTGGGCATGGTGACCGGCTTGCCGTCGGCCGGCTTGAGGATGTTGTTGCTGGACAGCATGAGGATGCGGGCCTCGGCCTGCGCCTCCGCGGACAGCGGCACGTGCACGGCCATCTGGTCGCCGTCGAAGTCGGCGTTGAAGGCGGTGCAGACGAGCGGGTGGATCTGGATGGCCTTGCCCTCGACCAGCTGCGGCTCGAAGGCCTGGATGCCCAGGCGGTGCAGGGTCGGCGCGCGGTTGAGCAGCACCGGGTGCTCCGCGATGACCTCCTCCAGCACGTCCCACACGACCGGGCGCTGACGCTCGACCATGCGCTTGGCCGACTTGATGTTCTGCGCGTGGTTGAGGTCCACCAGGCGCTTCATCACGAACGGCTTGAACAGCTCCAGCGCCATCTGCTTCGGCAGGCCGCACTGGTGCAGCTTGAGCTGCGGGCCGACGACGATGACCGAACGGCCGGAGTAGTCGACGCGCTTGCCCAGCAGGTTCTGACGGAAGCGACCCTGCTTGCCCTTGAGCATGTCGGACAGCGACTTCAGCGGCCGGTTGCCCGGGCCGGTGACGGGACGACCGCGGCGGCCGTTGTCGAACAGCGCGTCGACGGCCTCCTGCAGCATCCGCTTCTCGTTGTTGACGATGATCTCTGGGGCACCCAGGTCGATCAGGCGCTTGAGCCGGTTGTTGCGGTTGATCACGCGTCGGTACAGGTCGTTGAGGTCGCTGGTGGCGAACCGGCCACCGTCGAGCTGCACCATCGGACGCAGGTCCGGCGGGATGACCGGGACGCAGTCCAGGACCATGCCCAGCGGCGAGTTGGCGGTGTTGAGGAACGCCGCGACGACCTTCAGCCGCTTGAGGGCCCGGATCTTGCGCTGGCCCTTGCCGCTGCGGATGGTCTCGCGCAGCGACTCGGCCTCGTCGTCGAGGTCCAGGTTCTCCAGCAGCGCCTTGATCGCCTCGGCACCCATGGCGCCGGTGAAGTACTCACCGAACCGGTCGCGCAGCTCGCGGTAGAGCAGCTCGTCGGTGATGAGGTTCTTGCGGTCCAGCTTGCGGAACGTGTCCATGACCTCGTCGAGACGGTCGATCTCACGCTGCGCGCGGTCCCGCATCTGGCGCATCTCGCGCTCGCCGGACTCCTTGACCTTGCGGCGCACGTCGGCCTTCGCACCCTCGGCCTCGAGCTCGGCCAGGTCCTGCTCCAGCTTGGCGGCGCGCTTCTCGATCTCCGAGTCGCGGGCGTTCTCCGCCTGGCGCTTCTCCGCCGAGACCTCGTTCTCGAGGGTGGCGAGGTCGCGGTGGCGGGCCTCCTTGTCGACGCTGGTGATCACGTACGACGCGAAGTAGATGATCTTCTCGAGGTCCTTCGGCGCCAGGTCGAGCAGGTAGCCGAGCCGGCTGGGCACGCCCTTGAAGTACCAGATGTGCGTGACCGGGGCGGCGAGCTCGATGTGGCCCATGCGCTCGCGGCGGACCTTGGCACGGGTCACCTCGACGCCGCAGCGCTCACAGATGATGCCCTTGAACCGGACCCGCTTGTACTTGCCGCAGTAGCACTCCCAGTCCCGGGTCGGACCGAAGATCTTCTCGCAGAAGAGCCCGTCCTTCTCCGGCTTCAGGGTGCGGTAGTTGATCGTCTCGGGCTTCTTGACCTCGCCGTGCGACCACTGGCGGATGTCGTCGGCAGTGGCCAGACCGATGCGCAGTTCGTCGAAGTAGTTGACGTCGAGCACTTCGTCTATGTCCTCACGATTCAGTTGCTCGGGTAATTGCTGGGTCGCGGGAGGGCGCCCTTACGGGCGCCCGCCCACGGATCAAACTTCCTCGACGCTGCTCGGCTCACGCCGGGAGAGGTCGATGCCGAGTTCCTCGGCGGCGCGGAACACCTCGTCGTCCGTCTCGCGCATCTCGAGGGCCACGCCGTCGCTGGAGAGCACCTCGACGTTCAGGCACAGCGACTGCAGCTCCTTGAGGAGCACCTTGAAGGACTCCGGGATGCCCGGCTCCGGGATGTTCTCGCCCTTGACGATCGCCTCGTAGACCTTGACGCGTCCGAGGACGTCGTCGGACTTGATCGTCAGCAGCTCCTGCAGCGCGTAGGCCGCGCCGTAGGCCTGCATGGCCCAGCACTCCATCTCACCGAAGCGCTGGCCACCGAACTGCGCCTTACCACCCAGCGGCTGCTGCGTGATCATCGAGTACGGGCCGGTGGAGCGAGCGTGGATCTTGTCGTCGACCAGGTGGTTGAGCTTGAGGATGTAGATGTAGCCCACCGCGATCGGGTCCGGCAGCGGCTCACCGGAGCGGCCGTCGAACAGCCGCGCCTTGCCGCTGGCGCCGATGAGCTGGTGGCCGTCCCGGTTGGGCAGCGTGCTGCTCATCAGGCCGGCGATCTCTTCCTCCTTGGCGCCGTCGAAGACCGGGGTCGCGACGTTGGTGTCCGGCTCGGACTCCCCCGCGTTGATGGCCTTCAGCGCCCGCTTCCACTCGGTGTCGTCACCGTCGATCTTCCAGCCTGTCTTGGCCACCCACCCCAGGTGGGTCTCCAGGACCTGGCCGATGTTCATCCGGCTCGGCACACCGAGCGGGTTGAGCACGATGTCGACCGGGGTGCCGTCCTCGAGGAACGGCATGTCCTCGACCGGGAGGATCTTCGAGATGACGCCCTTGTTGCCGTGGCGGCCGGCGAGCTTGTCGCCGTCCTGGATCTTCCGCTTCTGGGCCACGTAGACGCGCACCAGCTCGTTGACGCCCGGGGACAGCTCGTCGCCGTCCTCCCGGCTGAACGTGCGCACGCCGATGACCGTGCCGGTCTCGCCGTGCGGCACCTTGAGGCTGGTGTCGCGCACCTCGCGGGCCTTCTCACCGAAGATCGCGCGGAGCAGGCGCTCCTCCGGGGTCAGCTCGGTCTCACCCTTGGGGGTGACCTTGCCGACCAGGATGTCGCCGGTCACGACCTCGGCGCCGATCCGGATGATCCCCCGCTCGTCGAGGTCGGCGAGCATCTCCTCGCTGACGTTCGGGATGTCGCGGGTGATCTCCTCCGGCCCCAGCTTGGTGTCGCGCGCGTCGACCTCGTGCTCCTCGATGTGGATCGAGGTGAGGACGTCGTTCTGCACCAGCTTCTGGGACAGGATGATGGCGTCTTCGTAGTTGTGACCCTCCCAGGGCATGAACGCCACGAGCAGGTTGCGCCCGAGCGCCATCTCGCCCTCGTCGGTGCACGGACCGTCGGCGATGACCTGCCCCGCCTCGACCCGGTCGCCCTCGAAGATCACCGGCTTCTGGTTGACGCAGGAGCCGGAGTTGGAGCGGCGGAACTTGTGCAGCAGGTAGGTCCGGCGGTGGCCGTCGTCCTGGTGGATCGTGATGTAGTCGGCGCACATGTCCTCGACCACGCCGGCGACCTCGGCCACGACCACGTCACCGGCGTCGACGGCGGCACGGTACTCCATGCCGGTGCCGACGAGCGGAGCCTCGGCCTTGACCAGCGGCACCGCCTGGCGCTGCATGTTGGCGCCCATGAGTGCACGGTTGGCGTCGTCGTGCTCGAGGAACGGGATCATCGCGGTGGCGACCGAGGTCATCTGCCGCGGCGACACGTCCATGTAGTCGACCTGGTCGGCGGGGACGTTGTCGACCTCACCGCCCTTCCGGCGGACGAGGATGCGGTCCTCGGCGAAGTTGCCGTCGCTCTTGAGCGGAGCGTTGGCCTGCGCCTTGACGAACCGGTCCTCCTCGTCGGCGGTCAGGTAGTCGATCTGGTCGGTGACCCGGCCGTCGACGACCTTCCGGTACGGCGTCTCGACGAAGCCGAACGGGTTGACCCGCGCGAACGTCGACAGCGCGCCGATGAGACCGATGTTGGGGCCTTCAGGGGTCTCGATCGGGCACATGCGGCCGTAGTGCGACGGGTGCACGTCCCGGACCTCGAAGCCGGCCCGCTCACGCGACAGACCACCCGGGCCGAGCGCGCTCAGCCGGCGCCGGTGGGTAAGACCGGCGAGCGGGTTGGTCTGGTCCATGAACTGCGACAGCTGCGACGTGCCGAAGAACTCCTTGATCGCCGCCACGACGGGGCGGATGTTGATCAGGGTCTGCGGCGTGATCGCCTCGACGTCCTGCGTCGTCATGCGCTCGCGGACGACGCGCTCCATCCGGGACAGGCCCACGCGGACCTGGTTCTGGATGAGCTCGCCGACCGTGCGCAGGCGCCGGTTGCCGAAGTGGTCGATGTCGTCGGCCTCGTAGCCCTCCTCGCCCGTGTGCAGGCGGCAGAGGTACTCGACCGTGGCGACGATGTCCTCTTCGGTCAGCACACCCTGGTTGATCGGGAGGTCCAACTCGAGCTTCTTGTTGAACTTGTATCGACCGACCTTGGCGACGTCGTATCGCTTCGGGTTGAAGAAGAGGTTGTCGAGGAGGGTCTGCGCGTTCTCACGCGTCGGGGGCTCGCCCGGACGGAGCTTGCGGTAGATGTCGAGCAGGGCCTCGTCCTGGCCGGCGATGTGGTCCTTCTCGAGCGTCGTCATCATGAGCTCGGACCAGCCGAACTTCTCACGGATGCGCTCGGCGGACCAACCGATGGCCTTGAGCAGGACGGAGACGGCCTGCCGGCGCTTGCGGTCGATGCGGACACCGACGGTGTCGCGCTTGTCGATGTCGAACTCCAGCCAGGCACCCCGGCTCGGGATGACCTTGACGCTGGTGAGGTCGCGGTCGGAGGTCTTGTCCGGCTGCTTGTCGAAGTACACGCCCGGCGACCGGACGAGCTGGCTGACCACGACGCGCTCGGTGCCGTTGATGATGAAGGTGCCCTTGGGCGTCATCATCGGGAAGTCGCCCATGAACACCGTCTGGCTCTTGATCTCGCCAGTGGTGTGGTTGGTGAACTCCGCCGTCACGAACAGCGGCGCGCAGTAGGTGAGGTCCTTCTCCTTGCACTCCTCCATGGGAGCCTTGACCTCGTCGAAGCGGGGCGCGGAGAACGACAGGGACATCGTGCCGGAGAAGTCCTCAATAGGACTGATTTCATCGAGGATCTCCGCCAGCCCGGAACGGGCGTGCGGATCACCGGCCGAGCGGCTCTGCCACTTCTCGTTGCCAACCAACCAGTCGAACGAGTCGGTTTGGATGGCAAGGAGGTTGGGAACCTCAAGGTGTTCGGTGATCCTGCCGAAGGAGACCCGGCGGGGAGCGTATGCGCTCGAACTGGTCTTCGCAGGGCGGGAAGCTGCCAAGATGCGTCCTTCCGAGGACCGGTGGTGCAGACAGGCCGTTTCGCGTGCAGCCTGACAACCCCCGATGCGAAGTGCCCACGAAGAGGCACTCCACGCCAGAGGTGAAGTCAGAAGACAGCGCAAACTAGCAGTGTAGCCGAAAGGCTAACCGCTGTCGAGCGGCCCCGTGCACGATGTTTCAACGATCTTTTTGAAGATCGCTGTTCCACCGGCCGAGCCGCTCGCGTCGGTCGAGGCCTGGGGCTCACCGGGCGATGTGCGCTGAGCCAGACCCAAGAAGGATCGGGGCACATCTGTCGGGCCACCGGCCGCCGCGTCCGCGGAAAGGCAGTGCCTGATTAGCGTGCCTGCCACCAGGTCATCGCGTCAAGGGTTCCCACGCGCGTCGGGCAACCGTGACGGAAATCTCGCACTCTGATCACAAGGTGTTGTGGTGGCCACCCCTAGATCTTGGGTCCTTACATGCTCCCGTGCTCCCCATGTGAAAGGGCGGCCGCCGGTTTCCCGGCGGCCGCCCTTCCGTGGCCTTGCGCTTGGAGCGGTCCTACTTGAGGGTGACCTTGGCGCCTTCGCCCTCGAGCTTGGCCTTGGCCTTGTCGGCCGTGTCCTTGTTGACCTTCTCGAGGACGGCCTTCGGCGCGGCCTCGACGAGGTCCTTGGCCTCCTTCAGGCCCAGGCCGGTCAGCTCGCGCACGACCTTGATGACCTGGATCTTCTTGCCACCGTCACCCTCGAGGACGACGTCGAACTCCGACTGCTCCTCCTTCTCCTCGACCGGAGCGGCGGCGCCGCCACCGGCGGCGATCGCGACCGGAGCGGCAGCGGTGACGTCGAACGTGGTCTCGAACTCCTTCACGAACTCGGAGAGCTCGATCAGGGTCATCTCCTTGAACGCGTCGAGGAGCTCGGAGGTGCTCAGCTTCGCCATGTTGGCGTTCCTTTCGAAAAAGTGGTGTGGAGCACGGGCCTACTCGGCGGCCGCGCTACCGGATTCCTCTGCGCGCTTGTCGGCCAGGGCCTGGACCGTGCGGGCCGTCTTCGACAGCGGCGCCTGGAACAGCGCGGCGGCCTTGGACATGGTGCCCTTCATGGCGCCGGCCAGCTTGGCCAGCAGCACCTCACGGGACTCCAGGTCGGCCAGGCGACGGACCTCGTCCGCGCTGATGGCCTTGCCCTCGAAAACGCCGCCCTTGATGACGAGCAGCGGGTGGGCCTTCGCGAACTCGCGGAGGCTCTTCGCCGCCTCGACCGGGTCGCCGGAGACGAAAGCGAGCGCGGTAGGACCGGAGAACAAATCGTCGAGCCCGCTGATGCCCGCGTCCGTCGCGGCACGCTTCGCGAGCGTGTTCTTCGCGACGGCGTACGTGGTCTCGCGGCCCAGGCTGCGGCGCAGGGTCTTGAGCTGCGCCACGGTCAGGCCGCGGTACTCGGTCAGCACGGTGGCCGTCGCGCCCCGGAAGCTCTCGGTGAGCTCCGCGACCGCGGTGGCCTTGTCGTCTCGAACCGGCTTGTCCGCCATGTCCCTCCTCTCTCTTGCTACGGTGCTGGCCACGCTCTCGGGCGCACTCGCGGCAACGAAAAACGCCCCGGGCGCAGGGGCGCACGGGGCGGAGCGACATCATGTCGGCAACGCTTTGTCCGGCCCTGCGCGGGTCGCCTGCGTTGACACAGGGCCTTCGATGTCCGCTCACGCGGACATGACCAGCGGTCTTCGGGTTTCGCTGAAACTGTACTTGACCGCTCGTCCGTCACCAAATCGCGGCGTTTCGTCTACGGGCGGCTGCGGCGCAGGTGAGCGTAGAGCGCGACGGCGCCGGCCGCCCAGGCCACGCCCCAGCCGGTCGTCACGGCGACGGTCGCCAGGCCGGCGCCGCCGACGGTGTCGCGGGCGGCGGTCATCAGGGGCGGGGCCAGCCAGGGCGCCGGCGAGTGCTTCAGGCCGAGGACGATCGCCATGACCACACCGCCGACGAGGATCGCCAGGCCGCGGGCCGCCTGACCGGACGCCGCACGGCTGGCCAGGGCGCCGAGGCCGACCGCCGGCAGGAGCAGCAGCAGGTGCGCCCACAGGCCGAGCGCGATCCCCTCCGGCAGCGGCGGGTCGCCGGCCTCCGGCGTGGTGACGCCACCGACGAGCCAGGGCAGGATCATCGCGACCAGGATCACCGGCTGGGCGGCGACCAGCGCCGCGACGATCCCGACAGCGGTCTCGCGGCCGGCGCCGACCGCGACCCGGCCGATCCGCCGCTGCACGTCGGGCTCCACGTCGAGCAGGAGCTTCGTCTGCCAGGCCAGGACCGCGAACAGCACCGCCGCCGACACCCCGTAGGCCTCGCCGGCCTGCGACTGGCCCCCGCCGTACAGGACGGACAGCACGACCAGGGCGGTCAGCAGCGGGGCCGCGGCCCTGCCGGTCTGCACGAACCCCGCGAGCCGCATCCTGACCAGTGCGGTCACCGCTCCTCCCGGACACCCAGCACGTCGAAGCCGTCGGCGCGCAGCCGCGCCACGGCCCGGTCGGCGTGCGCCGCCTTCACCGCGAGCTCGATGATCCGCCGGCCCGCCGGGCGTTCACCCCGGGGCCCGGTCGCGCCCTGCCGGCGGTCTTCGCTCACCCGGCCGTCGCGGACGTGCCAGCGGCGGGCGTCCGGCAGGCGGGAGACCTCGCCGAGGTGGTCGCTGATCAGCACGGCGCCGCCGCGGGCGACGACGTCGGCGACGATGGCCGGCACGTGGTCGCGGGTCCTGGCGTCCAGGCCCTCCCACGGCTCGTCCAGCACCAGCAGGCCGGGTGGCTCCAGCAGCGCCTGCACGAGGCCCACCTTCTGGGCGGAGCCCTTGGAGAGGTTGCTCAGGCGTACGTCGAGGAATCCCGCGAAGTCGAGCCGCTCCGCCCACTCGTCGATGGCCGCGGCCGGCGCCTTCCGGATCGCCGCCATGTGTCGCAGATGGGCCCGGGCCGTGAAGGGCTGGTCGGCGGGGAACCGCTCCGGGACCCAGCCCACGACCGGCGGCCTGCCGGAGATGCTGCCCCGCACCGGGCGGAGCACCCCCGCGGCGAGCTGGAGGAGGGTCGACTTGCCGGAGCCGTTGGGGCCGAGCACGACCGCGGTCTCGCCGGGGCCGAGCTCCAGGTCGACGTGCTGCAGGGTCCACGCCGCCTTGCGGGCGTACCGGAACCAGACGTCGTGGAACTGCACGCCCCCGAACATAGACGACGGCGGGCACCCTCGGATGCCCGCCGTCGTCGTGCTGCCGTGCTTACTCCGCTGCTGCCGCGTCGTCCTCGAGGAGGTTGCGCGTGCGGTTCGGGTCGACCGGGATGCCGGGGCCCATGGTGGTGGTGATGAAGATCTTCTTCAGGTACTTGCCCTTGGCCGCGCTCGGCTTGGCCCGGTTGACCTCGTCGAGGACCGCCGCGTAGTTCTCCACCAGCTGCTGCTCGGTGAAGCTCGCCTTGCCGATGATCAGGTGGAGGTTGGAGTGCTTGTCCACCCGGTAGGTGATCTTGCCGCCCTTGATCTCGTTGACCGCCTTGGTGACGTCCATCGTGACCGTGCCCGTCTTCGGGTTCGGCATCAGGCCGCGCGGGCCCAGGATCCGCGCGATCCGGCCGATCTTGGCCATCTGGTCGGGGGTGGCGATCGCCGCGTCGAAGTCCAGCCAGCCTTCCTGGATCCGGGCGACGAGGTCGTCGGTGCCCACCGCGTCGGCGCCGGCGGCCTCGGCCTCGGCGGCCTTCGGGCCCTGCGCGAAGACGATGACGCGGGCGGTCTTACCGGTGCCGTGCGGCAGGTTGACCGTGCCACGGACCATCTGGTCGGCCTTGCGGGGGTCGACGCCCAGCCGCATGGCCACCTCGACGGTGGGGTCGAACTTGACGGTGCTGGTCTGCTTGGCCAGCTTCACGGCAGCGATGGGGCTGTACAGCGCGCTGCGGTCGACAAGGTCCGAGACCTTGCGGTAGTTCTTGCCGTGCTGCGACATGTCGCTTTACTCCTGTGGTGATCGTGCGGGCACCGCCATCCGGGCGCCCTCCCACGTGGTGATCAGGTCTGTTGCCCGGCCTCGGTTGGTCCGCCTCGGCCGGTCTCGGGCCTCGTCAGTCCTTGACGACGATGCCCATGGAGCGGGCGGTGCCGGCAATGATCTTCTCGGCCTGCTCGATGTCGTTGGCGTTGAGGTCGGCCATCTTCTTCTCGGCGACCTCGCGCAGCTGGGCCTTGGTGATCGAGCCGACCTTGTCCTTCTGCGGCACGCCCGAGCCCTTCGGCACGCCGGCGGCCTTGAGCAGCAGGCGGGCGGCGGGCGGGGTCTTGAGGATGAACGTGAACGTCCGGTCCTCGTAGACGCTGATCTGCGCGGGGATGATGTCGCCGCGCTGGGACTCCGTCTGGGCGTTGTACGCCTTGACGAACTCCATGATGTTCACACCGTGCTGACCGAGCGCGGGGCCGACCGGCGGCGCCGGAGTGGCCTGGCCGCCCGGCAACTGAAGCGTGAAGGTCTTGACGAGCTTCTTCTTCGGAGGCATGGCTGCTTTCGTCTTCCTGGGCTGGAATGATTCGTGCTTCGCTTCTCGGCTGGCGCCGCAGCGGTCTTCGCGCACGACTGAGCGTCCGGCACATGGCCGGACGCTCAAGCGTACCGCAGGCGAATTAGATCTTCGTGACCTGGTTGAAGTTGAGCTCCACCGGGGTCTCCCGGCCGAAGATCGAGACCAGGACCTTGAGCTTCTGCTGATCGGCGTTGATCTCGCTGATCGTGGCCTGCAGCGAGGCGAACGCGCCGTCGGTGACGGTGACCGAGTCGCCGACCTCGAAGTCGAGGACCTTGACCTCGGGCTTGCCGGCCTTCTTGCCCTCCTGCTGCACCACCGGCGCGAGCCACTTGAGGACCTCGTCCAGCGACAGCGGCGCCGGCCGGTCGGCCCGGTCGGTCGCGCCGACGAAGCCGGTCACGCCCGGCGTGTTGCGCACGCACGAGTAGGACTCCGCCGTCAGCTCCATCCGGACGAGGATGTAGCCGGGGAAGACCTTGTTCTGCACCTGGGTGCGCTTGCCGTTCTTGATCTCGACCTCTTCACGAGTCGGGACCTCGACCTGGTAGATGAACTCTTCCATGTCGAGGCTCGTGATACGGGTCTCGAGATTCGTCTTGACCTTGTTCTCGTAACCGGCGTAGGAGTGCACCACATACCAGTCACCGGGCGCGAAGCGCAGTGCGGCACGCAACTCGGCGACGGGGTCCTCGGCGTCGGTCGCCGCCGATGCAGGCTCGGGGGCCGTGCTCGGCGTGGCGGCCGTCATCACCGTCGACGTTTCCTCGCGCTGCTCGTCGTCGGTCCCGGCGGTCTCGTCGAATTCCTGCACGCTGCTCACTTCCGTCTGTCAAGTCTTCGCGTCTGCGGCCGGTCCGCTGTGGACTACTCCGCTTTGTTGCCGAAGGCCCAGAGGACGCCCTTGGCGAGCAGGTAGTCGAGGCCACCCACGATCGTCAGCATCACGATCACGAACACGACGACAACAACCGTGTAAGTGGTCAGCTCCTTGCGAGTCGGCCAGATCACCTTACGCAGTTCGGCGACAACCTCGCGGACGAAGTTGATGAGCCGCGCGAAGATGTTGTTCGAGCCGTCCTCTTTGACCTTGGTCTTCTTCTTGTCCGCCGCTTTGACGTCCTTGGACTTCGCCTTCGCGTCCTTGGACTTCGTCAGGACCGTCTTGCCGTCCGCGTCATCGGCGTCCACGTCATCGTCAAGCTCGTCGTCGAGCTCATCGAGCTCGTCGGCGAACTCTTCCTCGATGGCCGCGTCCTCGGCGCTGAGCTCCTCGTCACGGCGATCGTCGGCGGGGTCGGTCCCGCGTCGCCTGCGTTCGGCCACTTTCGCCCTCTTCCGTGATCTCGCGAGTGCTCGGTCCGATGAGTGGCCCGCGGATCTGCCCGACCAGGGCCACCGGCGATGAGCCGGCGGCACTCGGCGGGACCAACCCGTGACCGCTGGAGGTCCGACCCGATCGGCGGATCGGGCACCCCAGACCCAGGTCAGGCCTTCGGCGCAGGGGCGACAGGACTTGAACCTGCAACCTGCGGTTTTGGAGACCGCTGCGCTGCCAATTGCGCCACACCCCTTCGTGGTGATCGCCCCTCTTGGCCCCGACGAATCGGGTGCCGAGAGGTTGCTCACCCCACGGGCGACCAGTGTACGGGTTCGGGTGGGATATCCCAACCACCCCCCTCTCCTGTGCCGCCTATCAGCCCCTGACCAGGGCTTTTGCGGCGCCAAGAATCTTGTCGCCGTTACACGTGGCGGTGATGTCGATCTGCGCGACACCATCTTCCGCTACCCGCTTCACGACCCCGCTCACCACGATCTCGGTGCCTTTGTCGTCGTCCGGGACCACCACCGGGTTGGCGAACCGGGTGGAGTACTCGACGATCGACGCGGTGCCACCCACCCAACAGGCAACCGCCTGCCCGGCCAGGGCCATCGTCAGCATGCCGTGTGCGATGACACCCGGCAGCCCGACCGACGTCGCGACGCGGTCGCTCCAGTGGATCGGGTTGAAGTCGCCGGAGGCCCCCGCATAGCGCACCAGATCGGCGCGGGTCACCTGGAACGTCTGCGGCGGGAATACGGTGCCGACCTGCATCTCAGCCCTCCCCACGGACCACGAGGCGGGTCCAGATCGTCACGACGAGCTCGCCCTCGACCGTCGACACCTGGTGCCGGGTCGTCAGGAACGCGTGCCCTGCGCGGCTGCTGATCTCCTCCACCGCCATCACCGTCACCAGGTGATCGCCGGCGACGATCGGCCGCTCGTAGCGGAACGTCTGCCCGCCGTGCACCACCCGGCTGTAGTCCAACCCGAACGCCTGGTCCTCGACCAGCTGCTGCCCGGCGTTCTGACTCAGGATGATCGCGAACGTGGGCGGGGCGATCACATCCTTGTAGCCCTTGGCGCGCGCCTCGGCGAGATCCCGGTGCACCGGGTCGCTGGCGCTCACCGCGTCGGCGAACTCCCGGATCTTCTCCCGGGCGACCTCGTAAGGCGGGGTCGGCGGAAACACCCGGCCCATGTACGACTGATCCAACGGCATGGTGTGCAACTTACCGTTCGCACTTCCGATGAACGCGAGACGCCCCGGCCGCTTGGCCGGGGCGTCGTCGTCAGGATCGGGTTATCGCGTCTCGCGGTGCACGGTGTGCTTGCCGTCCCGGGGGCAGAACTTCTTCAGCTCGATGCGGTCCGGGTCGTTGCGGCGGTTCTTCTTGGTGATGTAGTTCCGCTCTTTGCACTCCGTGCACGCCAGCGTGATCTTCGGACGAACGTCGGTCGCCTTGGCCATGGCGAAGTGCCTTCCTTCAGAGCGGGGTTCAGGTCCAGCGAACGAGCATAGCGGCTCACACTGGCAGTCGCCGAATCGGCGACCTCTGTGGTGCTTCTGTAGCGGTGGCCGGACTTGAACCGGCGACACAGCGATTATGAGCCGCTTGCTCTGCCATCTGAGCTACACCGCCGCGGCGGACTCGATGTCTCAAGCCCGGTCTCTCGAGCCCCCTTACGGAATCGAACCGTAGACCTTCTCCTTACCATGGAGACGCTCTGCCGACTGAGCTAAGGGGGCGCATCACGTGCGATCCCGCACATGCGCTCGCTAAGCGTACACGGCCCTCGCCGTGGCACGAAATCGACTTCCCCGAACCGGCATCATCGCAGCTCAGAAGGCCTACCTCGGCGTGTCCGGCCACGGCGGCCGCGCCCGTCCCCCGCCGCGCCACCGACGCCGCGGTGGCGGCGCGCCCTCCACTCCGGGGCGTGCTGATCCTCCCCCGCTTCGATGCATCACCCGCTTTGTGCCGTGTACGGGGTGTGGCGCCCCTTGGGGAACGCGGTGCCGGCCCTGCCCCGCTTCGCCGCAGCCGGGACCGCCGCCACGGCCCGCCGGCCGCTCCGGCTTGTCCGGGACGCGGTCGGCGTCCATCCAGCCGCAGTGCGCGGCACCCCGGCGATTCGGCGCACCTGGGCGCCGGCCGGGGTTACGGGACGGCGCGCAGCCAGCGAACCTGGCCGGCGGGCGCCTCGGTGGGGTCGGCGTCGGCCTGGACCTGCAGCCAGGACTCGAAGCGCTCGTACGGCAGCGCCCGGCTGAACAGGAACCCCTGGCCCATGTCGCACTGCATGTCCTCGAGCAGCCCGAGTGTGAGCTCGCTCTCAACGCCCTCGGCGACCACCGCGAGGCCGAAGTGCCGGGCCATGTCGACGACGGTCCGCACGATCGCCAGGTCGCCGGCCCCGGTGGCGATCCCCTGCACGAACGTCCGGTCGATCTTGACCTCCTGGACCGGCAGCCGGCTCAGGTCCGCGAACGAGGATCGCCCCGCCCCGAAGTCGTCCACCGACAGCAGCACCCCGAGGTCGCGCAGCCGCTTCAGGGCCGGGACGGCGCGCCCACTGTCGAGCAGCTCCGCCTCCGACAGCTCCAGGATGATCCGGTCGGCGGGCACGCCGTGCTCCTGAAGCAGCTCCGAAACCTGCAGCGGGAAGTCTGCGTCGTTCAGCGTCCGGACCGAGATGTTGACCGCAACGGTGAGCGAACGCCCGGCGTCGGCCCACTGACGGGCCCTGCGGATACCTTCGCGGAGGACCACCCCATTGAGCCGGGAGAGCTGGCCGGTGTGCTCCGCGACCGCGACGAAGTCCGGCGGGGCGACCTGGCCGTGCACCGGGTGCTCCCAGCGGGCCAGGCACTCCACGCCGACGAGCCGGCGGTCCGTGAGTGCGACCTTGGGCTGGAAGTAGACCTCGAGCTCGCCGGTGTTGAGCGCGGCCTCCAGGTCCGCCGCGAGCCCGACGCGCCGTACCGAGCGCGACTGCAGGCCCGCGTTGAACACCTGGACGATCCCGCGGGACTTGGCCACCGAGGTGGCCACGACGGCCCGCTGCAGCAGCGCCCCGGGCTCCGAGCCGTGGTCGGGGTAGATCGACACCCCGACGTTGGTGTCGACGTCGATCGTGAGCGAGTCGATGACCATCCGGTCGCGGAGCCCCGCCCGCAGCGTGTCGGCGACCGCCGTGGCCGCCTCGGCGCTGGCGGTGCGCAGCTCGACCGCGAACTCGTCGCCGCCGACCCGGGCCACCAGCGCCCCCTGCGGCGCCAGCCCGCGCAGCCGCTTGGCGACCTGGATCAGCACCTGGTCGCCCGCGTCGTGCCCCAGCGACTCGTTCACGCCGCGCAGCGCGACGACGTCGAACAGCAGCACGGCGACGACCTCGCGCGGGCCACGGCCGGTCATCGCCTCGCCCAGCGCGGTGAGCATCCGCCGCCGGTTGGCCAGGCCGGTGAGCGCGTCGTGGTTGGCATCGAACTGGAGCCGGTCAACCAGCCGGCTGTTCTCCACCGCCGCGCCGACCTGGACGGACAGCGTCTCGAGCAGCTGCACGTTCTCCTTGCCGAACTGGACCTTTTCGCCGAGGCGGCCGGCGACTTCCAGAGTGCCGATGGCGACGCCGCTGGAGCGCAGCGGCACGACGATGACGTCCTTGACGCCTGCCTTCTGCAACGCGGACTGCAGCTCCGGCGCGCCGGACTTGGGCCCGGCGACGACGGTCTGCCCGGTGCGCATCGCCAGCTGCCGGAACAGGTCCGGTGTCGTGGCGCTGTCCAGCAGCCCGGGGTAGTCGAACCGGGCGGACAGCAGCATCTCGTGGTGACGCCCGTGCTCGGGTAGCCAGAGGGTGGCCGAGTCCGCGATCAGCAGCGCCCGCACCCGTCTGAGCAGCACGTCGGGCAGCGTGCCGTCGTGGTTGGTCGCGGCGATGTCGCGGGTCAGCGTGTACATCTCGGTGAGGTTGCGGTGCTGGCGGAAGAACTGCGCATACGAGCGGTAGAGG
>NZ_JBIAYW010000008.1:0-73966 GCF_042898305.1 Dactylosporangium sp. NPDC000521 | reverse complement strand
CGTCGTGGTTGGTCGCGGCGATGTCGCGGGTCAGCGTGTACATCTCGGTGAGGTTGCGGTGCTGGCGGAAGAACTGCGCATACGAGCGGTAGAGGATGAGCAGGACGATGGCCAGGGCGACCAGCAGCAGCGCGCCCCACTGACTCGCATCGAGGGTCAGCAGCATGACCAGACCCAGGACGATGTTGACGCCCATCACTGCGAAGCCCGGCACCGAGGACCGCAGGAACTGCGGCAGCTGCCCGACGCCCTGCAGCAGCATCATGACCCCGGCGATGGCCGCGAGCGTGACCACGTTGCCGGCGAACACCGCGGCGGCAAGCACCATCCAGGTGAGCGGCGAGCCGGCGCCGTGCAACCCGAACTGGAACACGATCATGTTGGCCGTCGCGATGCCCGCGAAATTGCTGGCGGCGTTGAACGCGACCTTGTGCCAGCTGAGGCGGGCACCGAAGATGTTCCACAACAGGCCGGCGGCGACCCGCACGGCGACGGCGAGCCAGGGCGAGAGGTAGAACAGCGCCAGGACGACCGGGACGTCGTTCATTTTGGTGACCAGCGCCTGTCGCCGGATGTCGAAGCGCAGCTCCATCGGCGTGGCCAACGTGGCCAGCGCCAACAGCACCAGCGCATAACCGATTTGTTGGCCGGCCGTCTGCCCCTCACCGGTGATCAGCAGTGGCAGGGACAGCAGGGAACCCAGGACGAAGAGCGGGGCGGTAATCAGCCAGGAGTGGCTCTCAGAGCGGCTGATCGGAACCTTCGGAGCCGGCACCCATTACCCCAATCCTTCGGGCATGGAGCCTGGTGAATCACCGCCGCCGAGCGGCGGGGCCGATCCGACCTAGTTCCACTCCCAGGCCTCAGTGACGAAAAGCGGCTCGGTGCCCGCCTGAATCGCGCCGACGACTCCGACCTTCACCGACAACGCCTCACTGTCCGCGTCGCTTGCCTGCGCCACTGCGGCTGTGATGCCGAGGGCAACCACGCCCACGCCGACGGTCACCGCCAAGCGTGCCATCCACCGACCAAGCGTCGTGTCTCGCATCTGTCGCTCCTATGCGATCGCAGTGACATCAGGTCCCGTATGGATACCCACGATCCTGCCACAGCCAACGCCTCAAACGACAGTGCGAGGGCGAGGATGACACGCACTCCAAGAAGAATCGACCTTTCGGCCGATTCCGGGAGTGGCGGTCCGGCCATATCAGCCCGTCCGTTCCAATCCTCGCGCAACTTTTCCGCGCCCATGGGAGTCGGTCTTGGACGCTCGTCGCCTCCTGACGGACAGGACCGTCGCGTCGCGCATCTCGCGCCAGCCGGCCTCAGGGTCCTCGTCGTCGAGGACCGCCGACTCGACCCAGCCGAGCGCGTCGCTCTCGGAGTCGAAGGACCGGACCCGGAGCCGGCCGTCGGGCCCGCCGCGCCGAAGCTCCACCTGCCACCGGCCGTCAGCCGCGTTGCGCACGAAGACGTCCCGCCGCACGAGCCGGGACCACCGCCCGTTCCACCACTGTCGCTCGTTCATGGATACATCTTAGAACGTGTGTACGACAATTTTGATGCTTCGCAGGCCCGGCTCACCCGGTCGCGTCAAACGAGAACGGCCCCGGACCGAGATCCCCGGTCCGGGGCCGTGCTGTCTTGCCGGTGGCGGGTAGAGGATTCGAACCTCTGTAGCTTTCGCGACGGATTTACAGCCTGTGCGTAGAACAGGCCATGACCTGGGACGGAGCAACCACGGCGCATGCTTTCCTCCGCGCATCCTCCGCACGACTGTTGATCATGAACAGTGAGGGGCATGTCGAAGAGCGGCTAGAACAGAGGGCAGCCCCCCTCTGTTCTAGCCGCTCTTCACTCGCCGACACGAAGCGTGAGGGACAGGTGTCCCCCAACTGTCCCCGAGTTGATGTTGCGAATCCGCAGGTCAAGCCACATCGGGGGACTCGGGGGACAGGAGGGACACCAAGCCAGAACTTGTGTCCCCGACCACTGCGACCCCGCTTAGAGATCATGTAGCGTCGATCTTGTGACGGGGCAGACACGAAACGCGATCATTGAGGGCGAGATCATCGGCGAGCCGGTCAACGCGCCGCCACCGCCGCCGAAGCCTCGCAAGCGGTGGCCATGGTTGATGGGCGGCATCGCTACAGGCGTCGCGCTATGCCTGGCCGTGCCAGTTGCCGTGGTCGTCACCGTGTTCGTTCTGCCGCTCGTGCGCGACACGATCGAGGCAGGCCAAGGCGCCGCCAATCCCAACGAGGCTCTGGTCCGCTACCAGATCTCGTTTGGGTACCCGGGCAAAGACGGCGAGATGCTGGCGGCCCGGATGGTGACAGGCAAGCGGTCCAAGGACATCCTCAAGACCCGTGCAGACTTCCTGGCGGACAGGGAGCGCGACATTGCCCGGCATCCCGAATGGGTCTGGGGCGAGGTCAAGACAGGGTGGGCACCAGAAGGGCAAGAGCTGATCAGCGTCCACAAGGAAGGCGACCGGGCTGACGTAACCCTCTGGTTCAGCGTCGGCGGCCATCCCAACGACGGCCGCACAGATGGGTGGTACTCCAGCACGCTTCCGTGGCACGCCAAGGCTGTGCGGCAGCGGGACGGCTGGCGACTGACCGAGGTGGAGATCCCCACGTGGTGTGGCACGCAGCGACCGGACGGGACGTTTACCGGCTACTCCAAGTGCTGATGACCGGCTGGCGCTTGCCGCCCCACAGACAGCGAGCGCCAGCCGGTCCCCCCGTGGTCGATGCACCGCCGCAGGCTATCGCACACCCGTTCTAGTCGCGGGCGACCAAGCCGAGCATGTCGGCCATCTGGTCGGCCCGCTCACTGATGAGCCCCATGCGCAGCGCTCGTTCCTGCGGCTCGACGTGACCGGCGGTTGCCGAGACTTGTCCAGGCCACTTGCGGTAGAGCAGGCCGACTTCCCCGATGAAGTACCCGGGAGACGCCACGCTCGCCGCAATGAGTAGACCCGTGTCGTCTGAGCCGGGCACTGCCATCCAACCGCCCAGGCCGACTGCGAGGCTGCGACGCAGGCAGATGGTCGTCGGGTGCACTGGCGCCCGGTAGTCGTGGCTGCGCCAGTGGTCCACCACGAAGGGCCAGTGCAGCGGCCCGGGATCCGGATCGTTGTCGAAGCCGACCGTGGACCCGTCCGGCAGCAAGTCGAGCACCCGAGAGGTAGTCCAGCCGATCGCCGGATCGGCGAGCACGGCCAGGTCGCGGGCTAGTACGCCCGGCGTCAAGATGTCGTCTTGGTCAAGGTTCTTAACGAGGGAGCCCCGCGCTCGGGATAGCCCCAAGTTGCGCGTTATTGCCACGCCCCCCGGCCGCCCCCCGCCAAAGGAAATTCGATCGTCGTTGGGCAGAATCCCTTGTGCGATTCCCGTTGTGCCGTCTTCTTGAACCACCCACTCCCAGGAGTCGCCTTCGGCCATTTCCTGGGAAGTGAGCGATTCGTATGCGGCCAGAAGGTATTCAGCAACGGGGTTGTAAATCGGGGTAATAATTGACAGGACCGTCATTTACGCTTGCTGCCTTTCGTGGAGGGGCGATCGGTCGGCCAACGGTTTAGCTGCGTCGTGTAGACAAGTTGCGTCCGATCGCCGGACAGGAGCACATCCGCAACGTCCACCACCCGGCCGCTAGTGTCGATGGAGATCTTGCGCAAGCTGATGACGGAGACGCCGGCAGCATCGATGCCGAGCTGTTCCGCCTCCTCTGGGAACGGTGGCCGGGCTGTAACCTCGTCAACGATCCTGTCTACCTCAACGCCCACGGTGCGGAGCTGGTGGTGCGTGCCGCCGGGCCACGGCTCGTTTGCAGCGTCCAAGAGTTTGGGGTTGGCCGCGACTATCTCATACGGCAGATATGACGCGCTTAGCGCAATCGGCGCGCTGTCATCGCCCGTTTCTGTACGATAGGTGCGCTTCAGTAAGCGCGTCCCGACCGGAGCCTTGAATACGCCTGCAAGCTCCTCGTCCGCTTCGATAACGCTGTAATGAGCCTGGAAACTGAGGTCGTCTTTCGTCAATCCGGTATCGCGCTCCGTGGCGCCCGTTGACCGACGCTTACTCTCCGGCAGTAGCGCACGGTCCTTTTCCCACTGATAGCGCTCCGTGGTTCGCGTTACTCGCGCCCTGGCTTTGCGTACGAAGTTGCCGACGCCGTGACGTTTCTCGATAACCCCACTTGCCTCCAGCACGGCGAGCGCGCGTCGCATTGTCAACAGGCTGACGTTGTACTTGCCGAGCAACACAGTCTCGGATGGCATCTTCTGCCCGGGCGCCAATTCGCCCGCATCGATCATCCTGCGCAAATCGGCCGCAATGCGGTCGTACTTGCTCGTCATGGACCTTCCTCCGGTTCGCGCCGTGGGTCGAGTTCGAGCCTAGTCCTCTAAAGGTCTTGACACAGCACGACGCCAGCCGCCATGCTCTTTGTGCAAGTCCTTTACAGGAGTATAGGACTTGCGAGACGACCGGGAGCCGGGATGACGCAATTGCGTGCCCACAACGCGGCGTATGCACAGGTGGCTTGAGAACTCCATAGCACCAAGAACGAGGCGCAAGCGATGCCGCATCGCAAGCGCTGAAGCTGTTACATAGCAACGCTTTCGCGTGCTCAACGCAGTCGGCTCACGAAGAAAACTGGGCCGCACAAAGCCTTTCCGCCCAGTCGGCACTCCGCCGACTGGGCGAACCTCTTTGACTACAGGAGAAATCGTGATCCACGACCGTGATTCGACGGACGAACCGACCGCCGCCGACCTGGCCGCGATCGAGGACGAATGGCCGCTGATCGAGGCGGAGATTGACCTGCTGGACGTGCAGATCGACATCCTCGACGCACGGCGGCCGGTCGACGAGGTGACCGCCCGGCGGCTGCACCGGGCGCGTGACGCGGTGGTCGGTGAGGCGCTGCGCTACTACACGCGCCGCGTCAACGCCGCCCGCCGGGCAGCGTGAGGACCTGGCCGTGAGCCGCATCCGCGCTCGCTACCTCGACCCCGAGGGCGAGCGGTACGGCCTGCCGACCTGGTGGTGGCAGGGCGCGCCAGCCGGTTTCGCCACCCGCCGTCAACTCCGCGCACGTGGTCTGCGACCTGGCGGTCAGCCGGTTGCCGGGCAGATCCTCTGGCGCGGCGTCGGCGGCGAACGCGTCGCCTACCTCTACCGCCTCGATCTGGCCAAGCCGCACCGCCCCGCGACCGCCGCGCAGCGACGCGCGATCGGCCGGGCGCTGCTGGCCCGCCGGACCTGCTCCACCTGCCGCGAAGTGCGGCCGTACTACATCCCGCGCTCGCTCGGCGAGTGCCTTGACTGCGCCCCTGGAGGGCATCCATGACGAAGACCTACACCCACCCCGACGTGTTCACCGTCGGCGTCCGGGACGGCTGGGCCGACCCGATCACCGACCCGACCCGCATCGACTGGCCCGCCCGGCAGGCCGCCGCGCTGATCCCGTTCACCGTCACCGACGGCCGACCGGTCAACCCGTTCGCACCGACCGGGATCGAGCACGGCCGCAACGAGCTGGGCCACTGGGGCGAGGCGGTCGCCGCTGACGCCCTGGTCGAAGCGCTCGATCCGGACGGTTGCCGGTGGATCGTCATGGTCGAACGCAAGGACGGTCACGGCTGGGCGTTGCCCGGCGGCATGGTCGACCCCGGCGAGTCCCCGACCGCCGCCGCCATCCGCGAACTGGCGGAGGAGACGACGCTCGACCTGTCGTGGGGCGAGTGGCGCACCGACGCGCCGCGCTACGTCCCCGACCCCCGCGCCAGCGACGAGGCGTGGATCGTCACCGTGCTGTCGCGCTGCCACCTCGGCACCTACCACCCGGACGACCGCGACGAGGTGCTTCCCGTGGTCGGCGCCGACGACGCCGCCCGCGCCGCGTGGGTCCACGCCGACAACGTGTGGGCGCTCATCGACCACCTCGCCGCCCGGTACGGCGGGCAGGTGTTCCCCGCGCACCGCCAGCTGCTCGCCGACGTCCTGACCCCGGTGGAGGGCTGAGCGATGACCAGCCGCACCTACACCGCGCGGGAGTTCGGCGCGGTGACGCTGGACGTTCGCGTGAACGTCGGCAGTGTCCGCGTGATCGTGGAGGACCGCGAGCACGCCGAGGTGACCCTGACCGGCCCGGACGGCAACGACTCGGCCGCCCGCGCGGTCGAGCGCGCCACGATCGATGACCACGGCGACCACCTCGCGGTGCGGGTGCCGAACCTGGAGTCGACCACGGTCCGGCAGCACTTCGGCGGCGTCACCCAGGTCGTCGGGCACAACGCCGGCATCGTCGTCGGCGTCGTCTACGGCGACGTGGTGTCGATCGGCGGCATGTCCGGCGGCACGGTCGTCGGTGGTGTCGTGACCGGCGGTGTCGGCCCGCTGGTGGACATCGTGGCGCGGCTCCCGCTGGGTAGCTCGCTGCTCGCCGAGACGGTCAGCGCGTCCGTGGACGTGTCCGGTGCCCTGCTCCGCGCGGTCGTGGAGACGGTGTCCGGCGCGGTCCACGTCGACGCGGTGAGCGCGCCGGACCTGTCCACCGTCTCCGGCCGCATCACGATCGACCGCCTGATCGGCGACGGCGCCGTGAAGACGATCTCCGGCGGGATCACGGTCGCCGCGACCGACCGGTGCAACCTGCGCGCCGAGTCGGTGTCCGGCTCCATCCGCGTGACCGGCCCGGTCGCGCTCAGCGCTCACACCGTGTCCGGCCGAGTCCTCAACTACTGAAGGGGTACCGATGACCACCGACTTTGACGCCGACCTGGCCCGCACGGTGCGGCAGACGTCGCGCATGCGGCAGCTCTTCTACGCCGTGGTCCTGCTCGTGGCCCTGACCGGCCAGGTGTGGGGCGCGCACGAGGCGCTGCACCTGCCGCTGTTGTTCGCGATCCCCGCTGTCGCCGCGCTGGAGCTGGGCGGGATCGTGGTGCTGTCCAACGCCGACGTGCGCCGCCGCCTCGGCGAGCGGGCGACCGGCTCGCGGGTGCTGTCCGCCGCGATCGCGGCCGGGGCGGTCGCGTTCAACTGGACGGCACACGATGACAAGCTGCTCGCCGGGTTCTTCGCGGGCATGTCCGCGCTGGGTTACCTGGTGTGGCTGATGCACACCGAGAACCAGCGCCGTGACCGGCTCCGCGCGACCGGCGACCTCCCGCCGACCACCCCCGCGTATGAGCTGGTCGGTCACTGGCTGCGGCACCCGGCGCTGACGATGCGAGCGAAGTCGCTCGCCAAGGCTGACGCGTCGCTCGGCCTGTACGCGTCCCTCGATGCGGCGCGGGAGCAGATCCGCCGGGAGCGGCAGCACGCCGCGATCGCCAAGGTCCTGCACCGCAAGATCCGCGCGGCGGTCGACCCGACAACGGCCGACATCGCCACCGCGACCTACGACCTCGGCCAGGTCGCCGCGCGGCTCGCCGACGCCGCCGACTACGACGGGCTGACCGCGCTCATCGCGGCCGACCTCACCGCCGACCGGCTCGCCGCCCCGAACGCGACGCCGACCACCGCCCCGGCCGCCGCCGCGCCGCCGGTGCCGACCGCCGACGAGGCGCCGCCGGTGACGGTCGACGCTGCGGCCCCGGCGCCGATCGAGGCCCCGGCCGCGCCGAAGGCGGCACCGGTCAAGGCACCGGCGAAGGCGAGCAAGCGCCAGCCGTCCGCCGCCGCGCGGGTCGCCTCGGCGGTCGCCCGAAGCCCCCGGGCGAGTGACGCCACGATCGCGGCGCGGCTGGGCCTGAGCGAGGCCACCGTGAAGCGGCACCGTCGACAGGCTGTCGACAGCGTGTCGACAGCGTCCACCCCGGTCCTGCACGCCGCCTGACAGGAGACGAGACATGCCCGCCGACACCACACCGCGCTGCCCGACCTGCGGCGCCCGCAACCCCCACGGCACACCCTGCCAGGCCGCCAGGCCGAAGAAGTAGCCCCGCCCGGTGCGCGGCCCAACGGCCTAGGAACCACGGCCGCGCACCGGTCCCCGTCCCTCCATCAGCGTGACCACACCTGCGGCCCCCTCGACTAGCCACCCCCGAAGGAGACAGTCATGCCCGGCTCGCTGAAGAACAAGGCGCTGAGCGGCGTTCTGGCGCTGCTCGCCGCGTACTTCGTCATCACCAACCCGACCGGTTCGGCCCACGTGGTCACGGTCGTCGCCAAGGGCGTGCTGGCGTTCCTCGCCGCCCTGGCCAACTAGCCCCGATCAGCCCCCGACACGTTCCGCCCGGTGCGCGGCCCAACGGCCTAGGAACCACGGCCGCGCACCGGTCCCCATCCCTCCATCAGGAGTCAGGAGATCTACAGCATGACGAGCAACGAACCGGACCGCGAGCACCCGAACGGGTTCGACTGGTCCGCGTATGAGTCCGAGGTTGCCGACGTCGCCGACGTGGTCGACCTCGACGCCGCCCGCGAGCGGCGCAACCGCGACGACGATGACGACCTGGGCGACGCCACCGACGGCGGTGACGTCGCCGAGCTGGTCGACGCGCCCGAGGCGCAGCGGCGCCCGCGGTTCACCCTCGCCGGGCTGAAGGAGGGCGAGCGGCGGCCGGTCGTGCCGGCATGGATGCGCTCGCGCGCCGAGGCCGCCGCGAGCGCGACATGGCTCGCGAGCCTGGCCGCGCACACGACCGGCTACCACCTGCTCAGGCTCCCGCTGTACGCGGGGCGGCTGGCGCTGCGGGCGCCGGTCGGCGGGTGGCGCGGCGCGGTGGCGTACCTGCGGTGGCTCACCGATGCCGAGGGCGAGCCGCTGCGGCAGAGCACCGCGAACCGCGACGACGATGACGCCTACCTGAAGCTGTCCCGGCAGCGTGACCGCCGCGTGCGGTGGCGGGGCATCGTGTCCGTCGCCCTGGCGGTGCTGACGCTGATCGGCGTCGCGTTCGTCGTCGCGTCGGCCGTGTGGGTGCAGGCCCTCACGATCACCGCGCTGGTCATCGTGTTCGGGCTACTCGGCACCCCGAAGGACAAGCCGCTGCTGGACACGGCCGTGGTCCGCGCCCCGGTGCCGCTGCTCACCTCCGATGAGGTGATCCGCGCCCTGGCCACCCTGCGCATCGTCGGCATCGACCGGGCGATCCGCGCCGGGGACAACGGCCGCCGCTGGTTCCCCGCACCGATCGTGCGGGAGAACAACGCCGGATGGCGCGCCGAAGTCGAGCTGCCGCGCGGCGTCACCGCGTCCGAGGTGGTCGAGAAGCGCGAGGAACTGGCGTCGGCGCTGACCCGGCCGCTCGGCTGTGTCTGGCCCGAGGCCAACGCGCAGGTGCACCCCGGACGGCTCGTGCTGTTCGTCGCCGACAAGGACATGTCGCAGGCCACCCAGAAGCCCTGGCCGCTGCTCAAGTCCGGCACCGTCGACCTGTTCAAGCCGTTCCCGTACGGCACCGACCCGCGTGGGCGGCTCGTCACACTCACGCTGATGTTCGCGTCGATGATCGTCGGCTCCATTCCGCGCATGGGCAAGACGTTCGCGCTGCGGCTGATCCTGCTCGGCGCATGCCTCGACCCCCGCGCGTGGATCCTCGCGTTCGACCTCAAGGGCACCGGCGACCTGTCGCCCCTGGCGAAGGTCGCGCACCGGTACCGGGCCGGGGACGACGACGAGGACATCGAGTACGCCATCGTGGCCATGCGCGAGATCCGCGCCGAGCTGCGCCGCCGCACGAAGGTGATCCGCGACCTCCCCGCCGACATCTGCCCCGAGAACAAGGTCACCCCCGAGTTGGCGTCCCGTAAGGCGCTCGGGCTGCACCCGATCGTGATCGGCGCCGACGAGTGCCAGGTGTGGTTTGAGCACCCGAAGTACGGCGAGGAGTTCGAGGAGATCTGCACCGACCTGGTCAAGCGCGGCCCGGCCGCCGGGATCACGCTCGTCCTGGCCACCCAGCGCCCGGACGCCAAGAGCCTCCCCACGGGCATCTCCGCCAACGCGGTGCTGCGGTTCTGCCTGAAGGTCATGGGCCACACGGAGAACGACATGGTCCTCGGCACCGGCACGCACAAGGCCGGGATCAAGGCGACGATGTTCTCCCGCCGCGACCGGGGCATCGGCTACCTCGCCGGTGAAGGCGACGACCCGACCATCGCGCGGACGTTCTACATCGACGGGCCGACCGCGAACGCCATCACCACCCGCGCCCGCGCCGCCCGGGAATCGGCCGGCACGCTGACCGGGTACGCGATGGGCGAGACGGTCGACACCACGGCGGTGCGCCGCGACACCCTGCTTGACGACCTGGCCGTGGTCCTCACCGAGGCTGAGCCGAAGCAGTGGTCCGAGGTGGTGTGCGAACGGCTCGCCGCGCTGCGGCCCGACGCCTACGCCAGCCTCACCCGCGACGAGCTGACCGCCGCGCTCAAGCCGCACGGCGTCAGCACCGGACAGGTGTGGGGCACCGACCCGGCGACCGGCAAGCCCGGCAACCGGCGCGGCCTCAACCGCGCCGACATCCTCAAGGCGATCACGGAGCGCAACAAGCGCAACGGCGGAAAGGCCGCCTGAGCGACCCCCGATCGGCTGCTAGGTCTAGCACCCATCGCTGCTAGACCTAGCACCCCCGCTAGCACCAAATCTTTGCCCTGGCCAGCGCCCTAGTCCCTAGCGGCGCCAGCCTCCCACACCCGAAAACGGCCCGTGGAGGCACTTCGTGATGGTCCTCGACCTGCTAGCTAGCCCGTTCGGCCTGATCATCGCCGGTTACGCAGCGTGGTACGCGCTCAAGTGCGCTGTCGCCCCGTGGGGGCGTTGCCGCCGCTGCACCGGCACCGGCCGCGACGGCAACCGGCGCCGCCCCTGCCGCCGCTGCAACGGCTCCGGCATCCGCGTCCGCGTCGGCCGCCGCATCTACCGCTGGGTCCGCGCGGAGTACACCGCCGGGACCGACCGGAAGGCGCCGAAGTGAGCGCCGTCGACCGGCGACACACCGACTGGTGCGCACGCGGTCACCGCTGCGGCCTCGGCGAGCACCGCGCCGACCCGCTCACCATCGACGTCCCCGGCCTCGGCCGCGCCCTGCTCACCCGCGTACGCGCCGCCGACGGCCGGGAGCACGCCGAGGTGACCCTCACCGTGGCGCTCGCCAGCGCCGAGCCGGTCGCCCGCTGGCAGTTGCTCGGCCTCGCCCGCGACCTGGGCGCCGTCATCGACCGCGCCACCCGCGCCAGCGTCCGCCCCGTCCGGCGGGCCGCCTGATGACCGCGACCGCACGGTGCCGGTTTTGGTTCGGCGCCGACCAGCGGCACTGCGACGCCACCGATGGCGTCGGTCACTACCTGCCCGGCATGCGCTGCCCGGCGCACACCCCGGCGGCGCTCGCCGGACTCCCCGAACCGCCCACCCCTTCGACCTCTGAAGGAGCAGATGTGGAGCTTCGCCCTGACCGCAAAGCGTTGCTGCGCAACGCGATGGAGACGATCGCGCGCGGCTGGTACGTGTTCCCCGTCGCGGTGAACGCCAAATGGCCGGCACTGCACGGCGTGCGTGACTGCCCGCGCTCCAGGCTGTGCGCCGATGGGCATCTTGGCTGGGAGCAACGCGCCACCATCGACCCCGAACGGGTCGAGCGCTGTTGGAGCTCGGCGCCGTACAACGTCGGCATCGCCTGCGGCCCGTCCGGGCTGCTCGTGATCGACCTGGACGTGCCGAAGCCCGGCCAGGAGCCGCCGGAAGGCTGCGGCCACTACGCCCACGGCGGCGCGGTGTTCCGCGACCTCTGCGCGGAAGCGGGCAAGCCGTACCCCGACGACACGCACACCGTGACGACCGGGCGGCGCGGAACGCACCTGTACTTCGAGCACCCGACGGACGGGCCGCAGTTGCGCAACACCGCCAGCGGCAACCCCGGCGCCCTGGGTTGGCTGATCGACACCCGCGCCCACGGCGGCTACGTGCTGGCCGCAGGCTCCATCGTGGACGGCCGCCCGTACACGACCGCGCTCGACCGGGCACCGATGCTGCTGCCCGGCTGGCTCGCCGAACGGCTCACCCCCGCGCCGACGCCGCCGCGTAAGCCGGTGGTCGTGGCGTTGCCCGCCGACCGGCGCGGCGGCTACCTGCGCGCGGCGGTCGAGCGGGAGTGCGCCGTGGTGGCTGCGACCAGCAGCGGGCGCAACCGTGCCCTGTACGGCGCGGCGGTCGCCCTCGGGCAGCTCGTCGCCGGGGGCGAGCTGCCCGCGGACTACGTGACCGACGCGCTCACCGCCGCCGCCGAGGCGTGCGGGCTGCACCTCGACCCGCCGCCCGGACAGATCGGCCGCACCATCGCCAGCGGCCTGCGCGCCGGAGCGAAGCGCCCCCGGACGGTCGCCGCATGAACGCCGTACACGACACCCCGGGAGAACCGATGCTGACTACCGTTCCCGCCGACCCGCACGACAACGGCCCGCACCTGCGCGTGGTCCAGGCCGAGGACGCCGACGTCCTCGGCGCGGGGCGGGCGCCCGGTCGGCTCAAGACTGCGTGGACCGCTGCCGACCTGATGGCGATGGAGTTCCCGCCGCCCCGGTGGGCGGTCCCCGGCATCCTCTGCGAGGGCGTGTCGCTGCTGTGCGGGCCGCCGAAGGTCGGCAAGTCGTGGCTGTCCCTCGCCCTCGGCCTGGCGGTAGCGTCCGGCGGCCGGGCGTTCGACTCCATCCCGGTGGAGGGCGGCCCGGTGCTGTACCTCGCCCTGGAGGACACCCCGCGCCGGTTGCAGTCCCGCATCGGGACCGTTCTCGCCGGTCAGCCCGCCCCGGCTGCGCTGACCCTCGCCACCTCATGCCCACCGCTGACACAGGGCGGGGACGAGGCGATCGGCAACTGGCTGGACCGCAACCGCAACGCCCGCATGGTCATCATTGACGTCTTCGCCAAGATCCGGGGCACCAGCGCGCCGGGCGCGTCGGCCTATGACGCCGACTACACGGCCGTGAGCAGGATCAAGAAGGTCGCCGACCACTACGGCGTCGCGGTGCTGATGGTCCACCACATCCGCAAAGCCGGGACGGAGGACTTCCTGGAGGCCGTGTCGGGCACCAACGGCATCGCGGGCGCGGCCGACGCAACGCTCGTGCTCAAACGCCCCCGAGGCGAGGCAGATGGGGTGCTGCACGTGACCGGCCGCGACGTCGATGAGGCCGAGTACGCCCTCGCATTTCAGCCCGCATCCGGTGCGTGGACCATGCTCGACGGACCGGCCGGAGACCACGCCATGGGTGAAACCCGCGCCACCATCGTGCGCTGGCTGCGTGGGAACCCCGGAAGCTCTCCAAAGGTCATCGCCGAGAAGACCGGGATCAAACCCGACCTGGTCAAGAAGACCCTGCAACGCATGCTCGGCGCCGGTCAGGTCGCCGCCGACGCGGGCGGCCGGTACCGACTCCCCGGAGCGGCCGGGGACACCCATGCCGAAGGTGTCCCCGGTGTCCCCGGTGTCCCCGGACCGCCCGTGACCAGCGAAAACGCAACATCATCTCGGGGACACCTCGGGGACACCTTGCCGGTACTGCCCTCCGATGGAGGTGCGGCCCTGTGACGCCCCTGAGCGCCCCACAGACGGTTTCCGGTATGCCGAACACCGGCACCGGCGAGATCTCGGCTCAGCGACCGTTTCAGCGGGCGCTGAGCGGGCGTCTGCGGCATCCGGTCGGCCGATGGTCGGATAGCCCGGCCCGGAGGTTTCCGGACGCCACAGACGCTCTGAACGCCCCGCATCACAGCACCGAGAGGAGCACGACCCCCATGCCACGCGGGCAGGAACGCCAGCCGTCCCTCACGATTCCCGAGGTCATCGCCGAGCTACGCGTCTCTCGGTCGACGTTCTACCACTGGCGAGCCACGGGGAAGGGTCCCCGGTGCGTCCGACTCCCCAACGGCGAGGTCAGGGTGCGCCATGCCGACCTGGACAAGTGGCTGGACGGCCTTGAGGAGGCGGCGTGAGTAGCCAGGCCGACGAGGAGAACGAGGCGCGTTGGTCCCACAGCGTCCGAATCTGGGCGCTGCGCACCAACGCCGGGAAGAAGCGCAGCACCTATTCGGCTCGCTGGATGGTGGGTGGCGAGGAGCATCACCGGACGTTCGCCAGTTACGCGCTCGCCGACGCCTTCCGCGCCAAGCTCCTGAACCACGTGCAGCGCGGATCGGCATTCGAGATCACCTCTGGTCTGCCCGCGCCGATGCTTCGGGAAGCGCGGGAACGCTCGTGGTACGAGCACGTCTGTGCGTACGTCGACATGAAGTGGCCGGGCGCGGCCCCGAAGTCGCGCACCGGCATCGCCGAGTCGCTGGCGACGGTGACACCCGCGCTGCTGGGCAGCGACCGGGGGCGCCCGGACAAGGCGCTGATCCGCCGCGCTCTCTACGCGTGGGCGCTGGTGCCGCCACGGCGTCAGGCTGGCGAGCCGCCCGACGATTTGGCCGGCACGGTGCGGTGGCTGGAGCGCAACACGGTGCCGCTCACCGACTTTGCGGACCGAACGCGCGGCCCGGTGCTGGTCCGCCAGGCGCTCGACGCGCTCGCCCGGCAGATCGACGGTCAGCCTGCCGCAGCAAAGACCGTGGCGCGGAAGCGAGCCATCCTGTTCAACGCGTTCGAGTACGCGGTTGAGCTGGGGTACCTGGCGGACAACCCGATCGGCCGGGTGAAGTGGAAGGCGCCGAAGGCCGCCGAGTCGGTAGACCGGCGGGTGGTGGTCGACCGATATCGCGCTCGCACGCTGCTTATGGGTGTCGCCGTGCAGCCCAACGTTGCGAAGCGCCTGGTCGCGATGTTCGCGCTCATGTACTACGCGGCTCTGCGTCCGAGTGAGGCGCTGGACTTCCGGGAGGAGAACATCGCGAGTCTGCCGACCAAGGGGTGGGGTGAGCTGCTGCTGGGCAACTCTTCGCCGCGCACCGGTACGGCGTGGACGGACAGCGGGCGGTCACGCGAGCGGCGCGGCCTCAAGCATCGGGCCGCCGCCGACACGCGGCCGGTCCCGGCCCATCCCGAGTTGGTGGAGATCTTGCGGTGGCACCTGGACGAGTTCGGCACCGCGCCGGACGGGCGCCTGTTCGTCGGCCCTCGGGGCGGCACGATCGGTGACTCCACCTACCTCGCAGTGTGGCATGACGCACGGAAGTACGCGCTCACCCCTGCGGAGCATCGCGGGCCGCTGGCGCGGGTGCCGTACGACCTGCGGCACGCGGCGGTGTCGACCTGGCTGAACGCGGGGGTACCCGCGACGCAGGTTGCGGAGTGGGCGGGCCACAGCGTGGCCGTGCTGCTGCGGGTGTACGCGAAGTGCATCGTCGGGCAAGGCGCCTCCGCGCGGCGCCGCATCGAGGAGGCGATGAGCGGTGACGAACAGGCCGTGAGCAGGGACAACGCCGCCTGATCTTGCACGGAAATTTCTCCGCGTATTCTCCGCACACGGCCGTGAACGGCTGGCTACGGCTGAACATGGCTGGACTACGACGAAAGCGCCCCCTACCGGGTTCTCCCTGGTAGGGGGCGCTTTTCGCTGCCTGTGGCGGGTAGAGGATTCGAACCTCTGTAGCTTTCGCGACGGATTTACAGTCCGCTCCCATTGGCCGCTCGGGCAACCCGCCTGGCGGAAGCAAGAATAGCGGTACGCCCCGGGGGCAATGCAAACGGGTACCCTCGGCACGCCCGTAACCGCCAAACGACCGCACCACAGGAGCAGCTGCCATGGCTTCGGCACCCTCGTTCGACATCGTCAGCAAGGTCGACCGGCAGGAGGTCGACAACGCGCTCAACCAGGCCGACAAGGAGTTGGGGCAGCGGTTCGACTTCCGCGGCACCGGCGCTGAGATCAAGTGGGCCGGAGAGGAGACGGTCAGCCTCCAGGCGGAGACCGAGGAGCGCGTGGTCGCGGCCCTCGAGGTCTTCAAGGAGAAGCTGGTCAAGCGCAACATCTCGCTCAAGTCGCTGGACGCGGGCGAGCCGCGTGCGTCCGGCAAGACGTACAAGATCGACGCGAAAATCGTGCAGGGGATCGAGTCGGAGAAGGCGAAGGCGATCTCCAAGAAGATCCGTGACGAGGGGCCCAAGGGTATCCAGGCGCAGATCCAGGGCGATCAGCTGCGCGTGACCGGCAAGAAGAAGGACGACCTGCAGGCGGTCATCACGCTGCTCAAGGGCGAGGACTTCGGGATCGCGCTGCAGTTCACCAACTACCGGTGACGGCTCAGTCCCGGCGGGCCGGTGGGCGCCGCTCGGGGCGCTCCGCCGTCTCCTCGGCGCGGATCAGCACGAAGCTGTCGGTGTCACAGATCTCGGTGTCGGCCTTCTCCCGATGATCGGGGTCTGCCAGCACGGCGTGGATCGGCAATGCCATGAGGCTGGACCATACATGGCCGTGCTGCCGGCATCACTCATGTGAGTGACGTCTGCGTGGCGGCCCGCGCGATCGCGCCGCGCGGGTTGGCCGCCACCAGGGCACCGAGCGCGACGGCGGTGCCCGCCAGCAGGAACGCCCAGACGACGCCGCCGGGCCGGTCGACGACGAGTCCCATCGTCGCGACGCCGGCGGCGCTGGACGCCACCGAGACGGTCACCAGCCAGGTGTACGCCTCGTTCAGCATCGAGCCGGGCATGATCTGCCCGACGAGCGAGTTCTGCACGGTGAGGGCCGGGGCGATGGTCGCGCCGCCGAGCACGAGGGCGACGCCGAGCGCCAGCGCGCTGGGCATCGCGGCCAGGATCAGGATGCTGGCGGAGACCCCGCCGAGCAGCCAGCCGAGGCGCCCCGGCGGGCGCGTGCCGAAGTAGAAGCCGCTCACGGCGCTGCCGATGCCCCACACCCCGAGCAGCACGCCCCCGACGCCCTCCGGGTCGTGCTCGACGTACGCGGTGGCGTACGCCGGCACCGCGACCCCGACACCGCCGAACGCGAACCCGAGGCCGAACGCGGTCACCAGCAGCGGCACGAAGCCGGGGACCCGCAGCGGGCCGAGGCCCTTGGCGTTGGTGTGGTCGGCGTGGCGGCGCCAGGACCGGATGGCCCGGCCCCGGGCGACGACTAGGGTGCCGAGGAGCGTGACGCCGGCGGCGGCGCCGAGGGCGACCGCGGGCTGCCACAGCACGACGCACAGCGCGACGAGCATCGGCCCGGCCACGAAGACGATCTCGAACAGCGCCGTCTCGGCCGCGAGCGCCGTCACCCGTACGTGCGGCAGGTCAGCGGTCAGCGCGTTCCATGTGCCCCGTACAGCGGCCGTCAGCGGCGGGAACGTGGCGCCGGCCAGCACCGCGGTGCCGACGACGAGCGGCATTGGCGAATGCCGGAGCGCGACCACGATCAGCGCCGCGAGGGCGAGCGGGTGGGCGATGCCGGTGACGAGCAGGACCGGCCCGGGACCGACCCGGTCGGCGAGCCGCCCGGCGATCGGGCTGGCCCCGGCGCTCGCGAGGGCGTAGACGGCGCAGGCGGCGGCGGCCTGGGCGTACCGGCCGGTCGTCTGCTGCAGGAGCAGCAACAGCGACAGCGAGACCATGCCGATGCCGAGCCGGGCGAACACGCCGACGACCAGGAGGACCGGTGCGCCGGGGAGCCGCCAGACCGCCGCGTACTGCCGCAACGCACTGCCTCATTTCCTGCCGGTAACGGGTGAAGAGCCTGCCGATCCTAACGGCAGGCTCCGGTCACCGTTCAGGGTTTTGCGTCAGCGGTACGAGACACCCGCCATCTGCTCCAACCTGGCGATCCGCTGCTCCATCGGCGGGTGGGTCGAGAACAGCGAAGCGATGCCCCCGCCGCGCAGCGGGTTGTCGATCATCAGGTGGGCCTGGCTGGCGAGCTGACCGTCGGCCGGCAGCGGCAGGGCCTGCGTGCCGCGATGGATCTTGCGCAGGGCGCTGGCCAGGGCGAGCGGGTCCGTGGTGAGCTTCGCGCCCGACTCGTCGGCCTGGTATTCGCGGCTGCGGCTGATGGCGAGCTGGATCACGGTCGCGGCCAGCGGGCCGAGGATCAGCATCAGCAGCAGCCCGCCGATGCCCGGACCGTCGTCGTCGTTCGACGAGCCCCCGATCGGCAGGAAGATCGCCAGCTGCGCCAGCATCGTGATCATGCCGCCGAGCGCGCCGGCGACGCTCGAGATGAGGATGTCGCGGTTGTACACGTGTGACAGCTCGTGTCCGATCACGCCGCGCAGTTCGCGCGGGGTGAGGATGCCGAGGATGCCCCGCGTGACGGCGACGGCCGCGTGTCGCGGGCTGCGACCGGTGGCGAAGGCGTTCGGTTGTGCCGTCGGGCTGATGTACAGCCTGGGCATGGGCTGCCCGGCGGACGTCGCGAGCTCCCGCACGATGGCGTAGAGCTCGGGCGCCTCGGCCTCGGTGACAGGCTGGGCGTGCATGGCGCGCAGGGACAGCTTGTCGGAGAAGAAGTAGCTGAACGCGTTCATGCCGAGCGACACGATCACGGCGACGATCAGGCCGGTGCTGCCACCGAGCCAGTAGCCGACGAGCAGGATCAGCGAGGTCAGCAGCCCCAGGAGGGCCGCAGTCTTGAGACCGTTGAGATGCCTGTGCTGCATACCTCGTACAACGCCACGGTCCGCCGCGTCCCTTCCCCGCGGCGGCTGTGAGCTGGCTGAACGTCTTGTCCGAGCCTCAGCCGGGCCTCAGCCGGGCCTCAGCCGGCCCTCATGGCGTGAAGAACGCCGCCAGCTCGAGAACCCCCTGCGGCGCCAGTCCGACCAGCACCGCGAGCACGGCGGCGACCCCGACCGCCACGGCGACCGGCCACCCGACCGGCGCCACGGCCGGCGTCATGGCCGGTGCGGTGTCCGGTGCCGGTGCGGTTGCCGGCGCCATGACCGGCGCGGTAGCCGCCGCCGGGGCTGTGGTGGTGGCCGGTGCGCCGGCTGTGGGCGTGGCACCGGCCGTGGCCGCTGGTTCCACGGCAGCTGGTTCCACGGCCACTGGTTCTGTGGCAGCTGGTTTCGCAGCCGCTGGTTCCGCGGCCGCGAACAGGGTCGCGACGACCCGGAGGTAGTACGCGAGGCCGATGACCGCGTTGAGCGCCACGATGATCGCCAGCCACGCCGCGTCGCCGCCGAGCAGGGCCCGCACCACGGCGACCTTGGCGAACAGTCCGGCCAGGCCCGGCGGCAGGCCCGCGAGGCCCGTCAGCGCGATCACCAGGACCGCCGTCAGCCACGGCGAGCGGCGGGCGAGGCCCCGGTAGTCGGTGAGCTCACCACCATCGCCGCTGCCCCGGACCGCGACGACGGCGGCGAACGCGGAGAACTCGAGAATGACGTAGAAGAAGGTGTACGCGACGGTCGCGGCGACGGCGAGCGCGATCGCCTCGGTGGTGCGCCCGCGGGCCGCCAGGAGCGCGCCGAGCGGGGCCAGCACGTAGCCCGCCTGGGCGACCGACGACCAGGCGAGCAGTCGCACCATGCGCCGCTGCCGGAGGGCCACGAGGTTGCCGACCGTCATGCTGAGCACGGCGAGCACCGCGAGCGTCAGCCCCGACGTGGCGAGGACCGGACCGCCGGCGAGCACACCGACGAGCAGCAGCGCGACGACCCCGCCGAGCTTCGAGGCGGTCGACAGGTACGCGGCGACCGGCAGCGGGGCGCCGTCGTACGTGGCCGGCGCCCAGGCGTGCGCGGGCACGGCGGCGACCTTGAACGCCAGCCCCGCCAGCAGCAGCACCATGCCGACCTTCAGCAGCGGGCGCAGCTCGGGCACGGCGAGGTCCGCCCTGGCGATGTCGGCGAGGTGCACGCCGCCGGTCGCCGTGTACACGAGGCCGGCCCCGAGCAGCGCCACCGCCGTCGACACGACGCTGACCACGAAGAACGTGACCGCCGCCGACGCCCCGGCGGCGGAGCCGCGTCGGATGCCGACCAGCAGGTACAGCGGCAGGGTGAGCGTCTCGAGCGCCACGATCAGCGTGATCAGGTCGCGGGCGCCGCCGAGGACCACCGCGCCGGTCAGCGAGCAGGCGAGCAGGAAGCAGTATTCGCCGACGGGCACCTCACCCGTCCGCAGCACCGGCAGCGACAGCGCCACCGCGCCGAGCGCCAGGATCGCGAACGCGGCACCGACGGCCGCCGCGGCCGGGTCCGCCACCAGCGAGCACTGGTCGGGTCCGACGCAGAACGCGGTCCGCCGTCCCGCGTCACCGAGCCCCAGCCCCACCCCGATGGCGGTGCCCGCGGTCGCCACCATCCCGAACGCCGTCGCCCCCACGACCGCACCCCGCCGGCCCGGCGCGACCAGGTCGGCGAGCAGCGCGAGGACCGCGGTGGCCGCGGCGACGTACGTCGGCAGGAGCGCGATCTGGTCGATCCTCATCGCCCGGCCTCCCTGACTGGCTCACGGTCCGCCGACCAGGACCTGAGCCCGGCCCGCGGCCCGGACGGACAGCCCCGCACCGACCCGGACGCGTGGCCGGGCCACGGGCCTGGCCGGCGGGCGGTCCCAGGAGCGGCGGCCAGGGCGGTGGCGCGGTGCGTGGAAGGCGTCGTCATCGGGTGATCACGCCTGCCAGGGCGTCGGCGGCGCCGGCGGAGAAGGACAGGACGCCCATCGGGACCACGCCGATGGCGAGGGTGAGGGCAATCAGCGGGGACCAGGCGACCAGCTCGCCCGGCCGGAGGCGGCCGGTCGCGGTCGTGGTGAGTGCGGTGACCGGTGGCGTCGCGGCGCCGTGGGTGACGCGGCGGAGCAGGCGCAGGAAGTAGGCGGCGGCGAGGGCGGCGCCGGCGGCCGCGACGACGCCGAGGGTGGTCCAGAGCGGGCCGCCACGCTCGAAGGCGGCGACGACCGCGAACGCCTCGCCCCAGAAGCCGGCGAGGCCGGGCAGTCCCAGGGACGCGATGGCGGCGAACGCGAGGACGCCGCTGAGGGCCGGCGCGCTCTCCCGCAGCCCGCCGAGCTGGGCGAGGTCGCCGGTGTGCGTGCGGTCCTTGATGCCGCCCGCCACGAAGAACAGCAGGCCGGTGACGACGCCGTGGGCGATGTTGCCGATGAGGGCGGCCTGGAAGCCGGTCGTGGTGAGGGTGGCGACGCCGAGGAGGACGAAGCCCATGTGGCCGACGGAGGAGTACGCGATGAGGCGCTTGAGCTCTGTCTGGGCGAGGCAGACGAGGCCACCGACGATGATGGCGGCGGTGGCGAGGATCCCGAGGACCGGCGCGCTGCGGGCGGCGGCCTCGGGCGCGACGCCGACGGCGACGCGGAGCAGGCCATAGGTGCCCATCTTCAGCAGGACGCCGGCGAGGATGACCGAGCCGACGGTCGGCGCCTCGGTGTGCGCGGCGGGCAGCCAGGTGTGCAGCGGCCAGAGCGGGCTCTTGACCGCGAACGCCACGGCGAGCAGCACGAACGCGAGCAGCTGCACGCCGCTGCCCATCCGGGTGCCCGTCGGGTCGGACAGCGCGACGAGGTCGCCGGTGCCGGCGGCCGACACGACGGTGAAGACACCGACGAGCAGCAGCACCGAGCCGAACAGCGTGTAGAGCACGAACTTGCGCGCGGCGCGGCGACGGTCGGGGCCACCCCAGACGGCGATGACCGCATACATCGGCAGGAGGACGACCTCGAAGAACACGAAGAACAGCACCAGGTCGAGGGCGAGGAACACACCGATGATGCCGACCTCGAGGACCAGCAGCAGCGCCACGAGGAGCCGCCCGCGGCCGGGGTCGGGCACCCGCCAGAGGCAGTACGCGCAGCAGAGCATCGTCAGCCCGGCCGTGAGCGCCACGAGCGGATACGAGATCCCGTCGATGCCGAGATGGAAGCGGAGGCTCAGGTCCGGCGCCCACGGCAGGTCGAGCTCGGCCCACGGGGCGATGGGGTTGGCCTTGATGGGCGCGAACGTCGGGAACTCGCTCGCCGACGACGGCGGCTTCCCGCCGGGCAGGAACGCGAGCACGACGCCGCAGTTCGCGGCGGCGAACGCGGCGCCACCGATGCGGGCGGCCCGGTCGAGCCTCGCCGGCATGCCCGCCGCGAAGATCGCCCCGATCGCCGGGACGATCAGCAGCGCGAGGAGCAGACCCTGATCGGCGCTCACCAGGACACCCCCACGACACGTGCGACGACAACGGCAAGGCCCGCGGCACGCGCCCACCGCGATCCGGCGTGACGACCGCGGAAAGAACGACGGCGCGCAGGAGCGGCATGGGGGCGGACGAGCGGCGAACCGGCGACGGCACCGCCGCACGTCACCGCGACGACAACGGCAAGGCCCGCGGCACGCGCCTGCCGCGGGCCGGCGTGGCGATTTCGGCAAGGACGATGGCGCGGACGAGCGGCGTGGGCGCGGACGGGCAGCGAACCGGCGACAGGAAGCGAACCGGCGACGGCACCGCCGCACGTCACCGCGCCCGGCGGCGCCGCGGCTGGCGGCGCCACGGCTGGCGGGGCCACGGCTGGCGGGGCCACGAGATCGTGGGCGAGCGGCGAACCGGCGACGGCACCGCCGCACGTCACCGCGACGACAACGGCAAGGCCGGTGACGCGCGCCTGCCGCGGGCCGGCGTGGCGATTTCGGCAAGGACGATGGCGCGGACGAGCGGCGTGGGCGCGGACGGGCAGCGAACCGGCGACAGGAAGCGAACCGGCGACGGCACCGCCGCACGTCACCGCGCCCGGCGACGCCACGGCTGGCGGCGCCACGGCTGGCGGCGCCACGAGATCGTGGGCGAGCGGCCCGATCGAGAGCTGAGCGAACGACCGGGCAGGGCGGCCCACGGGCGGTGCTGGGACCGGCTGTGCGACCGATGCGAAGCCACCGTGACGACGGCCGCCGCGACCACGTCGGGAAGCACAGCCACCGGTGAGGACCACACGGGACACCGACGCGGCGCGCGGCGCGCCGACACCGGTCAGCGTCTCGGCTGGGCGACCGACGAGCGGCTCAGCGGACCGGCAGGCCGCCGCCCGGACCAGGTGCCGATCACGCCGCGAAGCCGTGAAGCGATCAGCCCCGGCGCCGACCGAGCGACCCGCAGTGACAGCCGCAGAGGGTCGCTCAGCTGGACGGAGCGCAGGCGACGCGACCCCGACATGACGACGCGGACCGGACGACCGACCCGCAGGCACCAGCCAACCCGACCCCAACGAACAACCAGACACGACCCCAAGCGGAAAACCCACAACACCCGCCACACCGACAAGCGGCTGGGCAGCGACATGACCACGCGGGACGGGCGGACGCGGGACGGGCGGCGAAGCCGAGGAGGAAGTCACCAGGACACCCCCACGACGAGGGCGATGACGGCGGTCAGCAGGGCGGCGCCGGTCAGGACGGTGGTGGTGGCGCGGGGCAGGCCGGCGGCGTGTGCCCGGGTGAGGAGGCCGCCGGTGGTCGTGGCGGCGGTGCCCGTGGCGTCGACGGCGCCGTCGACGGCGGACTCGTCGGTGCGGCGGGCGAGGCGGGCAAGGGCGGTGACGGGGCGGGTGACCAGGGCGTCCTGGACGGTGTCGAGGTAGAAGGCGTTGGCCAGCAGGCGGGTGACGGCGGTGTCGGGCAGGGCGGCGGCCGGGTCGCGCCGCCAGGCGAGGGCGGCACCCGCGGCCAGCAGGGCGAGCGGAACCAGGGCGAAGGCGCCCATCTCGGCGATCGGCTCGTGGCCGCCGAGGCGGGTGGCGAAGGCGGCCGACAGGCCGGCGAAGCCGAGCAGGACCGTCGGCACCGCCAGGACGAGGAGCGGGCCGCGCATCGCCCACGGGGGCTCGTGGGCGGTGCGCGCGGTGGCGGTGCGGGCGTCGCCGAGGAACGTGCGGCGCCAGAGGCGGACCACATAGGCCGCGGTGAGCAGGACGGTGAGCGCGGCGGCGGCCAGGACGAGCCAGGCCGCCCACGCGGGCAGCGGGGACGGGGCGGTCTCGGCGTGGGCGGCGTGCCAGGCGGCCTCGATGATCGAGTCCTTGCTCCAGAAGCCGGCGAGGGGCGGGACGCCGGCGAGGGCGGCGAGGCCGGCGGTCATGGTCCAGAAGGTCACCGGCATGCGGGGGCGCAGCCCGCCCATGGCGGCCATGAGGTTGGTGCCGACGGCGTGGATGACGGCGCCGGCCGCGAGGAAGAGCAGCGCCTTGAAGGCGGCGTGCGTGAGGAGGTGGAACAGGGCCGCGGCGGGGGCGCCGACGGCGAGGGCGCCGGTCATGTACCCCAGCTGGCTGACCGTCGACCAGGCCAGGACCCGTTTGATGTCGTCCTGCCCGAGGGCGGCGAGGGCGCCGAGCAGCATCGTGATCGACGCCATGACGGCGAGGACGGTGACGGCCGCGGCCGAGCGCTCGAACAGCGGATGGAGCCGGGCGACGACATAGACGCCGGCGGCGACCATCGTCGCTGCGTGGATCAGGGCGGAGATCGGGGTCGGGCCGGCCATGGCGTCGGGCAGCCAGGTGTGCAGCGGAAACTGGGCGCTCTTGCCGGCGACGCCCGCGAGGAGCAGGACGCACGCGGCGGTGAGGGTGCCGGCGGGCAGGTCCGCCGCGAAGATGTCGGCGATGCGGAAGCTGTGGGCCTGCAGCCCGAGCAGCACGATGCCGAGCAGGAAGCCGACGTCGCCGACGCGGGTGACGAGGAAGGCCTTGACCGCGGCGCGGGGCGCCTCGGGGAGCCGCCGGTCGTGGCCGATCAGCAGGTAGGAGCAGATGCCCATCACCTCCCAGCCGACCAGCAGGGCGATCAGGTCGCCGGAGACGACGACCAGCAGCATCGCGCCGGTGAACAGGCTGACCTGCGCCGCATAGGGCGCATAGCGCTCGTCGTCGTGCAGGTAGGCCACCGAGTAGACCTGGACGCAGAGCGCGACGACGCCGACGGCGACCGCGACCAGCCCGGCCGGCCCGTCGAGCCAGGTGCCGAGCCGCACGAAGAACCGCCCGAACTCCGCGACGGTGACCCCTGCGTCGGCCGGCCGCGGCCCCCGCAGGGCGACGGCGACGGCGCAGGCCAGGGCGACCGCGGCGGCGCCGACGCCGAGCGCGGCCGCGACGCCGCGGCGCTGGTGCCGCAGGAGCAGCCCGAGCAGCCCGGCGGCGAGCGGGACGGCGGGCAGCGCGAGCCCGAGCAGGTCCGCCTTCACCGCGCCACCTCCGAGCCGGGTGCGGTGGCCTCGGTGAGCGGCAGGTCCTCGACGTCGACGGACCGGCGCAGCCGATACAGCTGGAGGATCAGCGCGAGCCCGACGCCGATCTCGGCGGCGGCGAGCACGATGATGAACAGGGTGAAGGCCTGGCCGCTGTGCGGCACGACCGACCGGATCGTCGCGTCGGCGGTGACGAGCACCAGATTGACCGCATTGAGCAGCAGCTCGACCGCCATCAGCAGCAGCACGGCATTGCGCCGGACGATCACGCCATAGACGCCGATGGCGAAGAGCAGGGCCGCGATCGTGAACGGCAGGACCGGATGCATCAGCGCCCCCGCGAGTCGGGACGGGAGCCGGCGCTGATGTCGGGCCGCGACACCACGATCGCGCCGACCAGCGCCGCCAGCAGCAGCACCGACACCAGTTCGAAGGGCAGGACCCAGGTGCGGAACACCGCGCCGCCGATCGCCTCGGCGGTGCCGGGCGCGGGCAGGCCGACCCGGCTCCAGTGGAACGCGTCGGCGAACAGGACCACGAGCCCGGCGCCGGCACCGGCGCCGACGAGCGCGCCGGGCCAGCGGACCCGGTCGAGATCGTCGCTGGCGCCGATCGGCGCGCGGGTCAGCATGACCGCGAAGAGCAGCAGGACCACGACGGCACCGACATAGAGCAGCACCTGCACCCAGGCGAGCAGCTCGGCCGACAGCACGAGATAGAGCCCGGCCACCGCGCCGAGCGTGACGACGAGCCACAGCCCGGCCCGGACCACGTGGCGGGTGGTCACGACCAGCAGGCCCGCGCCCAGCGCTACGGCGCCGAGCGCGGCGAGCAGCACATCCGCCGCTGTCATCTCGATGCCACCCTCATGGCGGACATCCTGCCACCAGGGTGTGACAGGTTTCGACTGGCGGGCGGCAAAGAGGAGCAAAAAGCTACGCCCGGAAGCGCGACACCACCCGGCTCAGGTCCGCGGACATGCCCGCCAGCTCCGCCGCCGCCGACTCCGTCTCCTGCACGCCGACGCTCGTGGACTGCGCCGCCTTCGCCACCCGGTCGATGCTGGCCGCGATCTCGGTGCTGCCGTTCGCGGCGTTCGCCGCGTTGCGCCCCATCTCGTTCGTCGTCGCGGTCTGCTCCTCGACCGCCGAGGCGATCGTCGTCTGGTAGCCGTTGACGCTCTCGATGACCTCGCTGATGCGGCTGATCGCGGCCACGGCGCTGGCCGCGTCGGCCTGGATCGCGGAGATCCGCTGGCTGATGTCCTCGGTCGCCTTCGCGGTCTCCTGAGCGAGATCCTTGACCTCGTTGGCGACGACGGCGAAGCCCTTGCCGGCCTCGCCGGCGCGGGCGGCCTCGATCGTCGCGTTCAGCGCGAGCAGGTTGGTCTGCGCCGCGATGCCGGTGATGACGTTGATGACGTTGCCGATCTCGGCGCTGGACTCGCCGAGCTTCGCCATGGTGCGGGTGGTCTCGTTGGCGGCCTCCATGGCCTCGTTGGCGACCCGGACCGCCTCGGTGGCGTTCTGCGCGATCTCGCGGATGCTCTCGTTCATCTCGTCGGTGCCGACGGCGACGGTCTGCACGTTGCGGGACACCTCGCCGGCCGCGCCGCTGACCGCGGTGGCCTGCTCGGCGGCGTCGTCGACGCCGGAGGCGATGGTGCGGGCCACGCCGGTGAGGCGGTTCGACGAGCCGGCCAGGGAGGTCGCGGAGGTGCCGACGAGGCGGACCATCTCCGCGATGCGGTCGAGGCTTTCGTTCAGCGCCCGGCCCATCTGGCCGACCTCGTCGCCGCTGGTCACGTCCATGCGGGCGGTCAGGTCACCGGTGGCGACCTCGTCCAGGACGGTCTTGGCACGGCGCACCGAGCGCACGATCGAGCGGGCGACGAAGCCCGCGAGGAGCATCGACAGCAGGATGCCGAGCACCAGCATGACGATCAGGCTGGTCCGGGCGGAGCTGTAGGTGTCGGCGGCCTGGTCGGTGGTGTGCTTGGCGTTCGCCTGCTCGATGTCGGCGATCTTGCTGCCGGTGTTCTGCTGCGCCTCCAGGATCGCGCCCATCTCCGGATTGAAGAGCACCCCCATGGCGGCGGGCATGTTGCCCTGCCGGACGGCCGGCAGCAGCTGCTCGTCGCGGATCTTGCGGACCGCGGCCATCTGCCTGGCCAGCTCGTCGGCGAGCTGCTTGCCCTCGGCGGTGTGCCGGCTGGCGAGGTAGCCGGCGTACGCGGCGTCGAACTCGGCGTCGACGGGTTTGATGTACCCGGTGACGATCTGATCCAGGTTCGCCGCCGGGCTGATGGCCGCCGCGTACATGAGCAGCTGCGTCTCGGTCCAGTGGTTCTGCATCCTCTGGGCGTGGTACCCGGGCGCGCCGGCCGTCGCGTACACCTCGCCGGTGTGCTGGTTGAGCACCCGCAGCCGGGTGATCCCGTAGACGCCGACCACCACCGTCACCACCGAGACGAGCAGGAAGCCGATGAACAATTTTTGCGAGATCCCCAGCCGGGACATGCCGCCACCTCCGCGCTGTGGCCGCGTCGAGGGCGCGGCTCACCACGAGGATCGGTCAGACAGCGCCGCGACCTGAGCGTTTTGCGGCGGCGGTCTGCTCTTTGGCCGGTTCGCCCCGGTGGTCGTGGGCCGGCGGGGCGGGGACGGTCGCGACCCACTCCTCCAGGCGCTCCTTCTCGTGCAGCAGGTCCCGGATGTCGTGCTCGGCGTACTCGAACTCCGGCGTCCAGTGCAGGGCGTCGAAGGGGCACACCTCGACGCAGATCCCGCAGTACATGCAGAGGGAGAAGTCGATCGCGAACCGGTCGAGGACGTTGCGCTGCCGGGCCCGCGCCGCGCCCGGGACGACGACCTCCTCCTTGTGGGAGTCGATGTAGATGCACCAGTCGGGGCACTCCCGGGCGCACAGCATGCAGACCGTGCAGTTCTCCTCGATGAGCGCGATGACGCCGCGGCTGCGGGGCGGCAGGTCGGGCTCGACGTCCGGGTACTGGTGCGTGTGGGAGCGCTGGGTCAGCGTGCCGAGCGTGACGGCGAGCCCTTTGACGAGACCCTTACCAGGAATTTCCACAGTCGGAGACCTTTCAGAGCGCGACCTTGACCGCGGCGGTGAGCACGAGCTGCAGCAGCGCGAGGGGGACGAGGATCAGCCAGCAGAGGCGCTGCAGCTGGTCCTCACGCAGCCGCGGATACGCCACCCGCAGCCAGATCACGACGAACGCGACGGCGAAGACCTTCAGCAGCGTCCACAGCCAGCCGAGCTGGTCGTCGAACGGCCCCTTCCAGCCGCCGAGGAACAGCACGGTGGTGAGGGCGGCGATGACGACGATGCCGACGTACTCGGCGAGCAGGAAGAACGCGAAGCGCAGGCCCGTGTACTCGGTCATGTAGCCGAAGACCAGCTCGGAGTCGGCGATCGGCATGTCGAAGGGCGGGCGGCGGATCTCGGCGAGCCCGGCGGTGAAGAAGATCAGCATCGCCGGGAGCTGCCACAGCAGCCACCAGGGGCGCCACGCCTCGACGATGCCGGACAGCGACAGCGTGCCGGCGGCCATCGCGACCGACGCCGCCGACAGCACGAAGGGCAGCTCGTAGCCGAGCAGCTGCGCGGCCGCCCGCAGCCCGCCGAGCAGCGAGTACTTGTTGGCCGAGGACCAGGCCGCCATGAGCACGGCGATGACGCCGATGCCGACGACCGCGAGGACGAAGAACAGCCCGACGTCGAGCGGCTGGGCGACGAGGCCGTGCGGGCCGAGGGGGATGACCAGCAGGACGGCCAGGTAGGGCAGCAGCGCGACGACCGGCGCGAGCCGGAACACCGGCCGGTCGGCGGCGCGCGGGGTGATGTCCTCCTTCTGCACGAACTTGACGCCGTCGGCGACCAGCTGGGCCCAGCCGTGGAAGGCACCGGCGTACATGGGGCCGAGGCGGCCCTGCATGTGCGCCATCACCTTGTGCTCGGCCTGGCCGACGATGAGCGGCAGGGTGAGGAACGCGCCGACGACGACCAGCACGCGCAGCGCCAGCTCCAACCAGATCGGCATCAGGTCCGGCCTCCCGGCCACTCGCTGGGGTCCGGGACGCCGGGCGGGCGCATCGGGGCGCGCTTGGTGGCGGTGTGCTCGCTCTCCCCGGGCTCCTTCGCGCCGGGCCACGGCTTGGCGACCCGGGACGCGAGGACGAACTCCTTGCGCAGCGGGTGCCCCTCGAACTCCGGCGGCAGCAGCAGCGGGGTGAGCGCGTCGTTGCCGGTGAAGTCGATGCCGAACATCTCGTGCGTCTCGCGCTCGTGCCAGGCGGCGCCCGGGTACACCTCCACGACCGACCCGACCGAAGGCGCGGTGCGTGGCAGCGAGGTCCGCAGCAGCAGCCCCCGCAAGGCCGAGGTCGAGTAGACGTGCGCCACCACGGTGAAGCCGTCGGGCAGCTCGTCGACCGCGGACAGCCAGTCGAAGAAGTCACAGGCCAGCTCGTCGCGGGCGGTCAGCAACGCCGAGCCCCAGCGCGACGGCGGCACGTCGACGGTCGGCCGGGCGAAGCGACCGCCGCCGGCGGACTCGCCGACCGTCGCGTCGTCACCGAACAGCGCCCCGAGCTCCTCGAAACCCACGTCACGGCCTCCGCACCGGCGGCGCGGTCAGCGCCTTCACGTCCTGGCGGTTGACCCCGCCGAGCCCCGACCGCTCCTCCGCGATCTTGTCCTGGAGCTTCATGATGCCGTGCAGCAGCGCCTCGGGGCGGGGCGGGCAGCCGGGGATGTACACGTCGACGGGGATGATCTGGTCGACGCCCTTGGTGACGGAGTAGGAGTCCCAGTAGGGCCCGCCGCAGTTGCTGCACGCGCCGAAGCTGATCACGTACTTCGGCTCGGGCATCTGGTCATACAGCCGCTTGACCGCGGGCGCCATCTTGTCGGTGACGGTGCCGGAGACGACCATGAGGTCGGCCTGGCGCGGCCCGTGCGCGAACGGGATGACGCCGAGGCGCATGAAGTCGTGCCGCCCCATCGACGTGGCGATGAACTCGATCGCGCAGCAGGCGAGACCGAAGTTGAACACCCACAGCGAATAGCGGCGCCCCCAGTTGAGCACGAACTTGATCGGGTCGCCCAGGACACTCGACATACGGTCAGCCTACGCTCGTCGGCCGCTGCAGCAGACTGAGGAAAGCGACCAGTAACTGCTCGCGCACAGCCGGTGGCGCCGCGTTCAACAGCGTGTTGATCATGGCCATCCGATCGGGCAGCACCGACGCACCGGAGCCGACACCGAGGGCGGCCGCGACCGCTTCGACGGACCCCAGGAGATCGAAGATCCCGTCAGGAAGCGAGACAGGCCCGAGCGCGCGGGCGGCGTCGACCGAGGCGGCGAGATCCGCCGCGAACTCCGCCACCCGGGGTGCCACCGCAGCGGTCACCGTCAGGTGTACCGACGGCGCGATGTCCCCGTGCTGGAACTGCGGCTGCGTGTGCCACCCCCGCGCCGCGAGCTCGTCCGCGAGCACGAAGAGATCCACCGAGGTGGACTGGAACGCCACCACCGTCGACTCGACCGGCAGCAGGACGAGCCCGTCGACGGCGGCGACGGCGGCCGCGAGGCCACGCACCGCGTCAAGGGTCGTGGCGGCGAGCGCCAGGTAGCCGTCGTCGCCGAGGTGCCGCAGGGTCGCCCAGGCGGCCGCGATCGGCCCGCCGGAGCGGGTCGAGGAGATGACCGGGTTGACCATCGTGTACCCCGGCCAGTCGGCGTAGCCGAAGTACTGCGGCAGCCGCAGCCGCTCGTCGCGGTGCAGCAGGACCGACACGCCCTTCGGCGCGTAGGCGTACTTGTGCAGGTCGACGGAGATGCTGGTGACGCCCGGGACGGACAGGTCGAACGGCGGGACGGGCTCGCCGAGGCGGCGCAGGAACGGCAGCGTCCACCCGCCGAAGCAGGCGTCGACGTGGCAGCGGACCCCGGCCGCGGCGGCAGCGGCCGCGATCGGCTCGACCGGGTCGATGAGCCCGTGCGCGTACGACGGCGCCGAGCACACCACGAGCACCGTGGAGGGCCTGATGGCCGCCGCGACCGCCGCCGGGTCGACCCGGAGGTCGGCGCCGACCGGTACCACATCCAACGCCACCCGCAGATAGGCGGCCGCCTTCGCGAGCGCGGCGTGCGCCGTCACCGGCATCACCAGGCGCGGCTCGGCGATGTGCGGCGCGGCGTCGCGGGCCGCCTTCACGGCGAGGATGAGCGACTCGGTGCCGCCGCTGGTGACGCTGCCGACCGTCGCCGGGCCGCCGCCGAGGACCGCCGCGGCCATGCCGACGAGGTCGTTCTCCATCCGCAGCAGCGACGGGAACGCGGTCGGGTCCAGCCCGTTGACGTGCGCGGACGACGCGTACGCGGCGGCGGCCAGCTCGTCGAGGCCGGGCACCGCCGGGTCGTAGACGTAGGCGAACAGCCGCCCGCCGTGCGTCGGCAGGTCAGCCTTGCGCAGCTCGGCGAGCTCCGCCAGCACCTGCTCGGCCGGGACACCCTTCACGAGACCTCCTCGGTGAGCCGTCGTTCGGTCAGGTCGTAGCCTCGCAGACCGATGAGCGCCGATGCCACGACGATGGCCGGCACGACGGTGAACCCGAGCAGGACGCCGAGTTTCGCGGTGTCCGACTGCAGGGCCGCCTCCCCCGACGAGCTGGAGACGTATCCGAAGATCGCCAGGAGGACGGCGAAGACACCGGGGCCGAGCGCCATGCCCAACGTCTCCCCCGCCGTCCACAGGCCGGTGAACACGCCGGCCTGGCGCCGCCCGGTCCGCCGCGCGTCGAAGGCGATGCAGTCCGGCAGCATCGCCATGCCGAAGACCTGCTGGCCCGCGTACCCGCTGCCGACGAGCCCGGTGAGGACGTAGACGAGGGCCGCGGGCAGGAACGGGGCCAGCGCCAGCAGCGCCGCCGCGCCCGCGAACACCAGCGACGCGATCGTGAAGGAGCGGAGCTTCCCGAGCCGCGCGCCGACCCGCGTCCAGACCGGCATCACGAGCAGCGCCGGGCCGACGAAGCAGGCGAAGAGCAGCGTCGCGCCGGTGTCCGGGGACTCGAGGATCTGCGTGGCGAAGTAGCTGACCCCGGCGAGCATCGTGGCGATGCCGGCGGCCTGCACGACGAAGCAGATCAGCAGCAGCCGGAACGGCCGGTTGCCCCGCACGACCCGCAGCTGCGCGGCGAACGACGGCTCGCTCGGCAGCACCTTCCCGACCGGGGCGCTCCTCGTGCCGAAGAAGGAGCCGAAGGTACCGACGAGAATCAACGCCGCGACGAACACCCCCATCGCCCGGTGACCGGGGACGCCACCCCCGAACTGCTTCGTCACCATCGGCGACAGCGCCCCGGACACCAGGATCGCGACCGCGAGGATCGCGACCCGCCAGCTCATCAGCCGGGTCCGCTCGGCGTAGTCGTCGGTCATCTCGGCCGGCATCGCCACGTAGGGCACCTGGTAGAACGCGAACGCGGTCGCCGCGAGCAGGAACATCACGGCCGCATAGGCGGCTGATCCGCCACCGAACGGCGCGGCGAAGATGCCGGCGAAGAGCACCGCGAGCGCGAGGCCGCCGAAGAGCAGAAATGGCCGCCTGGCCCCCATCGGGGTGCGAGTACGATCGGAAATCCTCCCGGCAACCGGGTTGATCAGCACGTCCCACGCCTTCGGCGCCAGGACCAGCAGCCCGGCGATCCCGGCAGCGACGCCGAGGGTGTCCGTCAGGTATGGCAGCAGGAGAAGTCCGGGCACGGTGCCGAACGCGCCGGTGACCAATGAGCCGAGCGCATAGCCCGCCCGCACACGTCCCGGCAGGACCTCGGTTCGCACGTCTGGGGCCATGGTCCACGGATGCTAGCCACCGCCTCGCAGGAAGGGAACCTCCGCTGTCCACCGCGCTGCTGCAGCCCCAGTCACGCCCCAGGTCGTCGGTGCCGGCCGGGGTCGCCGCCGGGCATCCGGCCACGACCGAGGTCGGGCTGCGGGTCCTCGCGGCCGGCGGGTCCGCGGCCGACGCCGCCGTCGCCGCGATGCTGGCCGGGTGCGCCGCGGAGAGCGTCCTGACCGGGCTGGCCGGCGGTGGGTTCGCGACCTACTTCGACGCGGCCACCGGCGAGGTCACCTGCCTCGACTTCTTCTGCTCGGTGCCCGGCCTGGGCAGCACCACCCCCGCGGCCCCGATGGAGCCGATCAGGATCTCCTTCGGCGGTGTGCCGCAGCGGTACGAGATCGGCGCGTCGAGCGTCGGCGTGCCCGGCATCCCGGCCGGGGCCGGCGAGATCCACCGGCGCTGGGGCCGCCTGCCCTGGCAGCGGGTCGTGGCGCCGGCGCACAACCTGGCCCGCAGCGGCGTGCTCCTGCCGTGGGCGCACGCCCGGACGCTCGTGTCGCTCGCGCCGGCGATGCTGCCGGGTCTCGGTGCCGCGGTGTACGCGCCGGAAGGGCGACTCCTGGAAGGCGGCGAGCTGCTGCACCACCCCGGCCTCGACAAGACGTTCGGGATCCTGGCGGAGGAGGGCCCGGCCGCCTTCTACACCGGGCGGATCGGTGCCGCCATGCTGGCGGAGGTCGCCGCCGGCGGTGGCGTGCTCAGTCCGCTGGACCTGTCGTCGTACCGGGTGCTGCAGGCACCGGTCTCATCGGCCTCGTTCGGCCCCTACCGGGTGCTGGCTCGCGCCGACCTGAACGAGACGATCAGGACGATCGCCGCGCTGCCTCCCCTGTTCTCGCCACGCGATCTCGCGTCGGCGTTGCTGGCGTACGGGTCGCAGCGCCTCGGCGACACCACCAACATCTCGGTCGTCGACGGCGCGGGCAACGCCTGCGTGATCACCATGACGCTCGGGATCGGGGCCGGGGTGTGGCTGCCCGGCCTGGGCGTCCACCTCAACTCGATGCTCGGCGAGGGCGAGCTGATCCGCCCGGGCACGCTGCCCGGCGAGCGGATGGCGTCGTGCATGTGCCCGGCCGTGGTCCTGGACGCCGCCGGCGCGCTGGTCATGGCGATCGGCTCGGCCGGCGCGACCCGCATCCGCACCGCGATGATCCAGACGCTCACCAACGTCCTCGTCCACGGCGACGACATGACGGCCGCGATCCGCCGGCCGCGCTTCCACCCGGTGTCGGTGGACGGGTCACGGCTCGTCCACCTCGAGCCCGGCTGCGACCCGTCGCCCTTCACCGGCTTCGAGGTGCAGCAGTGGGACCGGCTCGACCACTACTTCGGCGGCGTCAGCGCCGTCGGTCTCGCGGGCGCCGCCGGCGACCCCCGCCGCGGCGGCGTGGGCCGGCTGCTCTAGTTCGTCGCTGCAGTTTCGTCGCTACAGCAGGACCAGGTCGTCGCGGTGGACGACCTCGCGCTCGTACGCCGGGCCCAGCGCCGCGGCGAGCTCCCCCGTCGACCGGCCGAGCAGCGGCGGCAGCTCGGCCGCGTCGTAGTTGACCAGGCCGCGGGCCACCGGCACGCCGCCCACGTCGACCAGGTCCACCGGGTCCCCCGCCGCGAACCGGCCGTCGACCGCGGTGATCCCGGCCGGCAGCAGCGACGCGTGCCGCTGCCGCACGGCCTGCACGGCGCCGGGGTCCAGGTGCAGCCGGCCGCGCGGGCTCGTGGCGTGCGCGAGCCAGAACAGCCGCGCCTGCGGCCGCTCCCGCAGCCGGTGGAACAGCGTCCCGACCGGCTCCCCGGCGAGCACCGCCTTGGCGTTGGGCGCGGAGGTCAGCACCACCGGGATGCCGCTCGTCGTCGCGATCCTCGCCGCCTCGACCTTGGTCACCATGCCGCCGGTGCCGACGCCGGCCTTCCCGGGCCGCTTCACGTCGATGTCGCGCAGGTCGTCCGGCGAGCGCACATCGGTGATCGGCAGCGACCCCGGTTTGGAGGGGTCGCCGGTGTACAGGCCGTCCACGTCCGACAGCAGCACCAGCAGATCCGCGTGGACGAGGGACGCGACCAGCGCGGCGAGCCGGTCGTTGTCGCCGAACCGGATCTCCTCCGTGGCGACCGTGTCGTTCTCGTTGACGACCGGGACCGCCCGCAGGTCGAGCAGGCGCCGCAGCGTCCGGTACGCGTTGCGGTAGTGCGCCCGGCGGGTCACGTCGTCGACCGTCAGCAGCACCTGCCCGACGACCTTGCCGTGCCTGGCGAACGCGTCGTTGTAGGCCCGCATCAGCAGCCCCTGCCCGACGCTCGCCGCCGCCTGCTGCGTCGCGAGGTCCTTCGGCCGCTTCAGCAGCCCCAGCGGGGCCAGCCCGGCCGCGATCGCCCCGGACGACACCAGCACCACCTCCGCGGGGCTCGCCGCGAGGGCGTCGACGAGCGCGTCGACCCGCGCTCCGTCGAGCCCGCCGGCCGCCGTGGTCAGCGACGACGACCCGACTTTGACCACGATCCGTCGAGCCTCGGTGACCTGGGTGCGCACGCCGCCTATCTTGCCGGGTCGGCATGTTCGATCCACGGTAGGTTCCCATATCGTGGCCGACGACGATTTCACAGAGCTGGTCCTCACCGTGGTGGAACGCATCCCGCCCGGCCGCGTCATGTCCTACGGCGCCATCGCCGAATACCTGGGTCGCGGCGGCCCCCGCCAGGTCGGCGCCGTCATGTCCCACTACGGCGGCGGCGTCCCCTGGCACCGCGTCGTCGCCGCCAACGGCCGCCTCGTCCCGGGCCACGAGCAGGAGGCCCTCCGCCGCCACCGCGAGGAAGGCACCCCGCTCAGGTCGGACAAGATCGACATGCGCCGAGCCGCCTGGTGGCCAGACGACACCCCCTGACCCCCCTCCCTCGTGATCCCGAACGATTCCGGTAGCCAGAGCAACCACAACGATCCGGGATCACGGAACGGCCGGCCCACCGCAGGAGGCGGAAGCTCTCCCGCCGTCAGGCGGGCGGGAGGGGTCAGGCGGAGACGGCCAGGGCGAACGGCAGGACCGCCGGGGCGCCGGCGCGCAGCAGGAGGCGGGCGGCGATGGCCATCGTCCAGCCGGTGTCGACCAGGTCGTCAACGAGGAGGACCGGGCCGTCCAGGCCCTGCAGCCTGGCGGCCAGCTCCGGCGGGACCGTGAAGGCGGCGTGCAGGGCGCGGACCCGCTGGGCGCTGTTGGTGCGGGAGGCCGCGTCGGCCGAGTGGGACGGCCGGACGGTGCCGAGCTGCGGCATCCGGCCGACCTCGGCGATGCGGGCGCCCAGGGAGTCCACGAGGACCGGGGTGCTCTGGGAGCCGAGGACCACGACGCCGACGGGGCGGGCGGGCCAGCGCTCCTCGCCCTTCGCCCACTCGGTCAGGGTGGCGAGGACACCGGCGAAGATGTCGTCGGGGAGCGGGGCGTCGGGGGCGGCGAGCAGCCTGCGGAGCTTGTCGCCCCAGCCGAGGTCGCTGAGCCGGCCGATCGCCCGGCCGGGAAGGGTCTGCTCGGCGGGTGGGATCTTGCCGGTGAGGGAGACGCCGACGGCGGAGAGGCCCGTCGGCCACTGCTTGCGCGGGGCGATCTCGACGCCGGTGCGGCCGAGGTGGGCGCGGGCCGAGGCGAGGGCGTCGTCGGAGACCTCCACCGGATACCAGGTGCCCGCGCACGTGTCGCAGCGGCCGCAGGGGACGGCGCCCGGGTCGTCGAGGGTCCTGCGCAGGAACTCCAGGCGGCAGCTGGTCAGGGCGGCATACTCGCGCATCGCGTCCTGCTCGGCGGCGCGGGCGGCGTCGATGCGGTCATAGCGCTCGCTGTCGTGGTGCCAGGGGGCGCCGGTGGACTCCCAGCCGCCGCGGACGCGGCGGACCGCGCCGTCGACGTCGAGGACCTTGAGCATCAGCTCGAGCCGCCCGTGGCGCAGCTCGACCTGCGGCTCGATCGCGGTGGTGGACATCGGCCGGCGGGCCGAGTCGAGGACCGCCAGGACGCCGCGGACCTGCGCCTCGGGCGGGAAGGCGAGGGACGCGAAATACCGCCAGATGGCCTGGTCCTCGGTGCCGGGCAGGAGCAGGACGTCGGCCTTGTCGACGGCGCGGCCGGCCCGGCCGACCTGCTGGTAGTAGGCGATCGGGGACGACGGGGCGCCGAGGTGCACGACGAAGCCGAGGTCGGGCTTGTCGAAGCCCATGCCGAGCGCGGACGTGGCGACGAGGGCCTTGATCCGGTTGTTGAGCAGGTCGTCCTCGGCGGCGAGGCGGTCCGCGTGCTCCGTCTGGCCGGTGTACGCGGCGACCTCATAGCCACGGCCGCGCAGATAGGCGGCGGTCTCGTGGGCAGCGGCGACGGTCAGCGTGTAGATGATCCCGGAGCCGGTGAACGCGCCGAGGTGCTCGCCGAGCCAGGCGAGCCGGTGCGGGGCGGACGGCAGCGTCAGCGAGCCGAGGCGCAGCGACTCGCGGTCGAGCGAGCCGCGCAGGACGAGCGCGTCGCCGAGCTGCTCGGCGACGTCGGCGGTGACGCGGGCATTGGCGGTTGCGGTGGTGGCCAGGACCGGCGTGCCGGGGGCGAGGTCGGCCAGCAGGGTGCGCAGCCGCCGGTAGTCGGGGCGGAAGTCGTGGCCCCAGTCGGAGACGCAGTGCGCCTCGTCGACGACGAGCAGGCCGGTGCTCGCGGCGAGCTTGGGCAGCACGTTGTCGCGGAAGTCGGGGTTGTTGAGCCGCTCGGGCGAGACGAGCAGGACGTCGACGGCGCCGGCGGCGATCTCGCCGGTGATCTCGTCCCACTCCTCCAGGTTGGCCGAGTTGATCGCGCGGGCGGCGATCCCGGCGCGGGCGGCGGCGTCGACCTGGTTGCGCATGAGCGCGATCAGCGGCGAGACGATCACCGTCGGGCCGGCCCCACGGGCGCGCAGCAGGGCGGTGGCGATGAAGTACACCGCCGACTTGCCCCAGCCGGTGCGCTGCACGCAGAGGACGCGGCGGCGCTCCGCCACCAGGGCGGAGATGGCGGCCCACTGGTCCTCCCGCAGTTCGGCGGAAGGACCAGCGAGCTTCTTCAAGAGCAGGGACGCCTCAGATCGCACCCCTCGAACCTAGCAACCAGGTATGACACAAACCTCAGGGCGTGAAGCGGACCGCCGTCCCCGACACCAGCAGCGGCTGGTTGAACAGGTACTGCGCGGCCGTGGTGCCGGCGGCGTTCTCGACGCCGACGGTGGCGCCGCTGCCCTTCTCGATGTCGTTGTCCAGGCTGGAGTAGTGCAACGTGATCACCCCGTCGGGGGCGAACACGACCGAGAACGTCACCCGGTTGTGGACGCCGTTGCCGTAGATGTACGGGTTGCGCCACTCGATCACGACCGAACCGTTGACGAGCGCGGTGCGCACCGACGCGGAGCCGTCGACGACGAGGTCGTCCCAGAAGGCGTAGACGGTCGCGTTCGGGGCGGCGGTCGACGGCAGCGCGGAGTGCTCCACGTAGGCGCCGCCCGGGTTGACGAACGAGACCTTGCCGTTGGTGTCGATCCACGCCGTGGTGTACGTCTGCCCGTACAACGTGACCGGCGCCGGCAGCGTGACCTGCTGGATGTTGTCGTCACCGGTCAGCGTGAGGACCGTCGCGTCGGCCGGGACGAACGGGGTGACCACCGTGGTGATCCCGTAGTTCCCGGTGGGCGGCGGCGGTGCCGGCAGCGTCAGGTCGAGCGTCTCGGTGGCGGCGTCGACGGTGAGCGCCGCCGACGTCGACTGCCCGTTGGCGGTGGCGCTCACGGTGTACGAGCCGTACGCCACGTTCGAGAAGCTGTACTTGCCCGAGGCGTCGGTGGTCGTCGTCGTGCCGGCCGTGAGGGTCACGGTCGCCCCGGCGACGGGGCCGCCGCCCGCGACGCTCACGGTGCCGCCGACCGTCCCGGTGAGTGGCGGCGGCGGAGGCGGCGGGGTCGTGCCGCCGGGCGCGGTGAAGATGACCGCGCGGCCGGACTGGAGCTTCGGGGTGTTGACGGAGTACGCGAGGCCCACGGTGCCGTCGGCGTTCTCGATGCCGGCCGTCGCCGCGTTGCCCTTCTCGATGTCGTTGTCGAGGCTCGCGTAGTTGGTGACCACGTCACCGTTCTCCGAGAGGATCGCCTCGAACGTGACGCGTCGGCTGGTGTTGCCGTAGATGTACGGGTTGCGCCACTCGACGACGAACTGGCGGTTGGGCGCGGTGCCGAGGGTCGTGGTCCGCACCGACGCGTTGGCGTCGACCACGAGGTCGTCCCAGAAGGCGTAGACCGCCGCGTTGGGCAGGGCCGCGCTCGGCACCGCGGTGTTGTCCCACTTCGGCCCGTTCGGGTTGACCAGGCTGACGATGCCGTTGGTGTCGACCCACGCGGTCGAATACGAAACGCCGTACAACTTGACCGGGAACGGCAGGGAGATCTGCTGCAGCGCCTCGTCGCCGGTCAGGGACAGCACCGTCGTGTCGGCGTTGACGAACGCCCGGGTGGCGGTGGTGCAGACGTAGCCGAAGCTGTCGGAGCACGTGCCGCCGCCGGTCGCCGCGTAGTTCGCGGTGTAGGTCGTCGCCGTGGTCGGTGCCGTGATCACCTGCGTGGCGGCGCCGCCCTGGCTCCAGGAGCCGAAGGTGTACTGGGTGCTGTTGAGCGTCTGCGGCGACGGCGCCGACACGGTCTGCGTCGACTTCTGGATGACCGTCGCGGTGAACGGCGTGACGCCGGTGACCGAGCCGACGGTGATGTTGAGGCCGCTCGGCACGGAGTTGAACGTCATGTTCGCGGTCTTCGGGTCCAGCCGGCGGCTGACCGTGGTGCTGAGCCCGCTGCTGTCGGTCGCCGTGAGCCGCAGCTCCACGTAGGACGGGTACTCGTGGTCGGGCCCGATGAACGAGCCGGACGCGCCGTCGGTCTCGCTGATGTAGTGCTGGTGGCAGTTGTCGGTCGAGGCGCAGTGCTGCAAGATCAGCTGCCAGTGCAGGTTGGCCGCGGGGATGGTGCCGTCCTGGACGTCGGTGGCGTGGCCGGTGAAGCTGACCGTGTCGTTGGTCGCCCAGGTGAAGCCGGCCGCGGGCGTGTCGATCACCGGCACCGGGGCGTCGGAGCCGACGAGGATCTGCAGGTACTTGGTGTCCGACAGCCCGCCCGCGTCGGTGACCCGTAGCTTCGCCGTGTAGTTGCCGGCCGTGGTGTAGGTGAAGCTCGCCGTCGGGCCGGTCGCGTCGAAGGTGCCGTCGTTGGTGAAGTCCCACTGGTACGTGAGGACGTCGCCGCTGTTGGGGTCGCTGGTGCCGGCGGAGTTGAACTGCACGGCCAGGGGCGGCGCGCCGGAGGTCTTGTCGGCGCTGATGACCGCGGCCGGCGGCTGGTTGCCGGCGCTGTAGTTGATCCGGCGGACGGTGCCGCCGTCGACGTCGACGTAGTACAGGTCGCCGCCGGGGCCGATCTCCAGGTCGACGGGGCCGGCCGCGCCGGGCGCGAACGTCTCGATCTTGCTCGGGTCGGGGGTGCCGTTGGTCGGCAGCATCGCGTAGATGCAGCGGCGGGCGTAGTCGCCCCAGAAGAACGCGCCCTGGTACTTGGCCGGGTAGGCGCCGCCGGACGTCGGGTAGAACGCGACGCCGGTCGGGCTGGACCCGCCGGTCGGGCAGCCGTCGTTGTCGTTGACCTGCTGGTGGTGCCCGTAGGTGTAGACCGGACCGGTCGACGTGTTCTGGTTGTACAGCGTGGTGCACAGGTTCAGGTTCGCGTCGCGGTAGCCGGGCTGCTGCGCGTTGCCCTCGAAGCACGGCCAGCCGAAGTTGGTGACGGGCGTGGCGAGGGGGTTGGGCAGCCGGTTGATCTCCTCCCAGGTCCGCCAGCCGACGTCACCGATCCAGATCTCGCTGCTGCCGGGCTTGAACGTCCACCGGAAGGGGTTGCGCAGGCCGTACGCCACGATCCGCCGCGCATTGGGGTCGGTGGTCGCGTTGTAGAGCGGGTTGTCGGTCTTCGCGGCGCCGGTGACCGGGTCGATGCGGATGATGGTGCCGCTCAGGCCGGTCGGGTCACCCAGGGTCCGCACGTCCTGGGAGCGCAGCGCGCCGCCCTCCGAGGTGGGCGGGCTGAGCGCCGCGCCGACGCCGCCGGGCGGGTCGCCGCACGGGTTGACCGGGCTGCCCTGCTGGCCCCAGTCGGTGAAGACGGGGCTGGCGCCCTCGCCGCCGCTGACGTACAGCGCGCCGTCGGGGCCGAAGCGCACGTCGCCCACCGAGTGGGTCTCGAACTGCTGGCACCAGTCGTTGATGAGCACCTGCTCGGTGCCGGTCCACGTGTTGCCGCTCGCGGTGAGCTTCGACAGCCGCCCGCTGACGATGCAGCCGGTGCCGGGCGTCGGGCAGGTGTCGCCGAGGTCCAGGCCGCCACCGATGGGCTGGGTCGCGGTGTACGTGACGTACACCGACGGGTTGGACGGGAAGTTCGGCGGGAGCGCCAGGCCCAGCAGGCCCTTGTCCTCGTTGTCGTGCACCCGGGCGCTCAGGTCGGCGAACAGGGTCGGCGTCGGGTCCGACAGGCTGTCGTAGACCTGGATCGTGCCGCCCTTCTCCGCGACGAACACCCGTCCGTCAGGAGCGAACACCAGCTTCGTCGGGTGCGTGAGCCCGGACAGCACGACCTGCTCGGAGAACCCGTTCGGCAGGGTCGTCACGGCACCCGCCGCCTCGGGTGCGGTGAATGCCGCCGAGGCCGGGACGCAGAGCGCGAGCACTAGGCCCAGAGATAAACGGGAGCGGCGGCGACGCCTCATGAGGGCACTCCTGGATGCGGACGCGCAGGGGGAGACAGCCAGTAGATGTCCACTGTCAGGATGATGCTGTCGCCAAGCCGACTGGCACGCCTCGTCCGTTAGGACACAAACAGGGCCGTCGTGGCTGGTCCGCAAGGAGTTGATCAGCACATCGCGATCACGTCACCACGATGCGCTGATCTTCTATTGGTAGTCCGGCCGTCCGTAGCCGACGATCGGGGCGTAGTCGAGCAGCCGCATCGAGATCCGCTCACCCTCGCGCGGCGCCTCGATCACCCTGCCGTCGCCGATGTACATGCCGACGTGACTGACGTCCTTGTAATAGAAGACGAGATCGCCGGGGCGCAGGTCCTCACGCTTGATCGGCGTGACGGTCTTCTTCTGCCTCGCCGCGTTGTGCGGCAGGACCACGCCGGCGGCCTTCCACGCGGCCATCGTCAGGCCCGAGCAGTCGAACGTGTCGGGGCCGTCGGCGCCCCACCGGTACACCTTGCCCAGCTGCGCGTAGGCGTACCTGACCGCGCGCCCGGCCGGGTCGTCGGTGAAGGCCGGCACGTAGCCGTCGTGCAGCGCCCCGGACGGCGTCCGTGCGGTGCGCGCCGCCCGGGCACCGCCGAGCCGCCGGACCTGTGCCTCGATCGTCGCCTTGCGCTGGCCCAGCTCCTGCTCCTGGGTGCGCTGGCGGACCTGGAGGTCGCTGAGCTCGGTGCGCTCCTTCGTGAGCGCGTCCCTGTCGGCCTTCAGGCGGCGCAGCGCGTCGGTGCGGCGGCGCTCCAGATGGTCCAGGGTCGCCAGCTGGTCCATGAACGACTCCGGCGACGGTGCGCTGACGAGCACGGCCGTGCTGGTGACGGCGCCGCTGCGGTACAGCCTGGCGGCGACCTCGTCCGCGTCGCGCTGGGCGGCCTCGACGCCCGCCTGGAGCGGGCCGGTGCGGGCATTCACGCGTTCGAGCTGGGCCCGAGTGACGCGCAGGTCGTCGCGAACGGCGTTGAACCGTTCGATGACGCCTTCCAGCTCCTGCCAGGCGGTGGCGAGCTGCCGCTGCCGGTCGGTGACCGGGTCGGCGAGCCCGACGCCGGGCACGATCAGGGCAGCGACCACACCCGCGGCCACGGTCCATATCTTGCCGATTGACCCCACGTGCCAATAACCCCGGGATTTGGACAAACGTGACTAAAGGTCCCCCGGTGGAGTGGTCATCACGGCCGGCCGCTACGGTCTTGGGCATGAAGGGGCCGGTCGTCGCGGTTGGACTCGTGTTGGCGCTGCTGCTTGGCTTCGTGATCGCCAGGTCCACCGCGTCACCACCGCCCGCCGCCTCCGTCCCCACGGCCATCCCGTCGCACTCCCACGGCGGCGCGACCTCGGGTGACCTCGGCGGCCTGTCGCTCAGCGCCGCCGGCTTCACGCTGTCGCCCACGACCACGACGTTCGCCCCGGGCGCCATCCAGCCGTTCGCGTTCCGGATCCTCGGTCCCGACGGCAAGCCGGTCACCCGCTTCGCGCTCAACCACGAGAAGCTCATGCACCTGGTGGTGGCGCGGCACGACCTGTCCGGGTTCGCGCACCTGCACCCGGAGATGGCCCCGGACGGCACCTGGTCGGTCCCGCTGACCCTGCCGTCGCCGGGCATCTGGCGGATCTACACGGACTTCGTCACCTTCGACGCGACCGGCGCCCAGGCCCCGGTCACGCTCGCCGTGGACGCCACCGTCGCCGGTGACTACCAGCCGGTCGCCCTCCCCGCCCCCACCCGCACCGCCACCGTGGGCGACATGACGGTGACGATGGAGGGCACACCGGCGGTCAACGCCACCCGGCCGCTGTCGCTGCGCGTGCTGGCCTCGGGCAGCCCGGTCACCGACCTGCAGCGCTATCTCGGCACGTACGGCCACCTCGTCGTCCTCCGCGACGGCGACCTCGGCTACCTGCACGTGCACCCCGAGACCGAACTGGTCGGCGGGGCGGTGAAGTTCTGGCTGTCGGCCCCGAGCACCGGCCGCTACCGCCTCTATTTCGAGTTCCAGCGCGCCGGCCAGGTCCACCGCGCCGAGTTCACCGTCGACCTCCACTGACAGCGGCAGCCCGACCGGGACCGGGCGGGCCCGGCGCGCCGGCGTCGGTGCCAGAACAGCGAACAGCGCGGCCGGCTGGGAGCCTGCCGCGCTGTCCGGGTTGTCGGGATGGGCCGGCCGGGCTACCGGCGGCCTGGAGGGTCAGGCCTCGGCGCTGTCGGCACCCTCGGCGCCGGTGCCGTCGCCGCCCTTGCCGCGGCCGCCGCGACGGCGGCGGCGGGTGCGGGTGCGGGCCCGGGCGGTGCGGGGCTCGCCGTCCTCGGTGGCCTCGGCGGTGGCGACGGGGCCGGTGTCCGTGGCGTCCGAACCCTCGACCGCCTGGCCGACCACCTGGCGGCGGCGGGTGCGGGTGCGGGCCGGCCGGGCCTCCGGCTGCTCGCCGGCGTCCGCGGAGGCACCGGTGGCCTCGGCGGTGTCGGTGAGGGCCAGCTCGGCGGGGTCGACCTCGCCGCGGCGGCGCCGACGACGGGGACGGCGCGGCTCGCCGGCCGGGTCGGCGGCGGGTGCGGAGCCGGACGGGTTGCCGCCGCGGCCCCGGCTGCGGGTGCGCGCCCCGCGGCCGCGGGGCTTGCCCTCGATGTCCTCGAGCTGCTCGGCGGCGAGGCCGGCGCGCTTGCGGTCCGCGGTCGGCAGGGAGCCGGTGATGCCCTCGGGGATGCCGATGTCGGTCAGCAGGTGGGCCGAGGTGTGGTAGGTCTCCGGCGGCTCCGGCAGGTCCATGCCCAGCGTCTTGTCGATGATCCGCCAGCGGGGCATGTCCTCCCAGTCGACGAACGTCACGGCGACGCCCGTCGCGCCCGCGCGGCCGGTGCGGCCGATGCGGTGGGTGTAGGTGTCCTGGTCCTCGGGGCAGTCGTAGTTGATGACGTGGGTGACGCCGGAGACGTCGAGGCCGCGGGCGGCGACGTCGGTGGCGACCAGCACGTCGATCTTGCCGGCGCGGAACGCGCGCAGGGCGCGCTCGCGGGCGCCCTGGCCGAGGTCGCCGTGGACGGCCGCGGCGGCGAAGCCGCGGAAGTCGAGGTCCTCGGCGACGCGGTCGGCGGCGCGCTTGGTGCGCGTGAAGATCATGGTCAGGCCGCGGTCTTCCGCCTGCAGGATCCGCGCCACGATCTCGATCTTGTTCATCGGGTGGGTGCGGTAGATGAACTGCTTGGTCAGCGGCGACGGCCCGGTGCTGGCGTCGTGGTGCGCGTGGATCGTCATCGGGTGGCGCAGGAACCGCCGGGCGAGGGTGACGATCGGGTCGGGCATCGTGGCGGAGAACAGCATCGTCTGCCGGTCCTCCGGCAGCAGGGTCAGGATCCGCTCGACGTCGTCGAGGAAGCCCAGGTCCAGCATGCGGTCGGCCTCGTCGAGCACGAGCGCCCGCACGGCGTGCAGCCGCAGGTGCTTGCTCTTGGCCAGGTCGAGCAGGCGGCCGGGGGTGCCGACGACGATCTCGACGCCCTTCTGCAGCGCGTCGACCTGCGGCTCGTAGGCGACGCCGCCGTAGAGCGGGAGCACGCGGACGCCGCGGGTCTTGCCGGCGGCGGCGATGTCGCGGGCCACCTGCAGGCCCAGCTCGCGGGTCGGGACCACGACGAGCGCCTGCGGCAGGCCGTCGGCGCCCTCGGCGGGGGCGGTGACCCGGTCCAGCAACGGGACGCCGAAGCCGAGCGTCTTGCCGGTGCCGGTCGGCGCCTGGCCGATGAGGTCGGTGCCGCGCAGCGCGATCGGCACGGCGTATTCCTGGATGGCGAACGCGTGGATGATGCCGACGGCTTCGAGGGCGGCCACAGTCTCCGGCCGGGCCCCCAGATCGGCGAACGTGGGTGCGTCTGGGCGCACGGGTGCGCGCGGGGCCACTGCTTCGGCGGCCTCAGTGTTGTCGATCGTCATGTTGTGCTCAGGGTGTCTCTCTCGCGGGAGCGCCCCTGGTGAAGCTGGGTGCGCTCAAATGGGTAGGGCGCGGGCCACACGCGACCGAAATGATCAAGGTCGCGGGCTACAAGCGCCGGGCGCCAGGACTAGGGTCCGTCCACGGCTATTGGAGTCATTGTACCGGCTTGCGAGCGGTTCCGCTTGATGGTGTCCGCCAGGCGTGAGGGGCGGCCGGTGATCCGGCGATGTAGTGTGCCGTCGTGTCCGATCTCACTCCGCCCGCCACGGCAGTGGTCGACCTGCTGGGCATGCTCGCCTTCGGCGAGCTGGTCGCGTTCGACCGGATGGCGGCCGACGCGCGGCTCGCGCCCGATCTCCGCCGCCGCGCGGTGCTCAGCGAGATGGCCGCCCGCGAGATCACCAACTACTGCCGGCTGGCCGACCGCCTGGCCGAGCTCGGCGCCGACGCCGAGGACGCCATGCGGCCCTATGTGCAGGCGGTGTCGGAGTACCACCTGCAGACCGAGCCGGCCGACTGGCTGGAGGGGCTGGCCAAGGCGTACGTCGGCGACGGCATCGCGGACGACTTCACCCGCGAGGTCGCGGCCGTGCTCACCGGCCCTGACCGGGACCTGATCCTGGACGTCCTGCACGACTCCCGGCACGCCGACTTCGCCGCCGACGAGCTGCGGGCCGCGATCGCCGCCGACCCGAAGGTGGCCAACCGGCTGTCGATGTGGGCCCGCCGCCTGGTCGGCGAGGGCATCTCGCAGGCGCTGCGGGTCGCGGCCGAGCGGCCGTCGCTCGCCGAGCTGCTGGCCATCGGCGGCACCGACTTCCAGGCCCTGCTCAAGCGCCTGACCTCGGCGCACACCGCACGCATGGGCGTTGTCGGCCTCAACAACTGACGGCACCACGACCGACGGCACCCAGGCCCTGACCCCCGGTGCGGGCAGGGCCTGAGCGCTATCTGTCAACGGGCGGAAGAGAATCCAACCGGCCGCGGCGACGACTCGGCGATCTCCACGTAGGCGATCTTGCCGACCGGGACGATCACCCGGCGGCCTTTGTCGTCGACGAGAGAAAGCACACCCTTGTCGCCACCGTCGATCGCGTCGGTGACCGCAGCTTCAACCTCGGCGGGTGACTGGTTGCTCTCCAGCACCAGCTCCCGAGGCGCATACTGCACGCCGATCTTGACCTCCACGTCTTCCTCCTTGATCGGGCTGCGGCGCGTCCGTGCCTCGGCGCGCACACCCAGTGTGGTTGAAGACTAACGCGATCAGGCGTGTTCGCCGTGCAGGGGGAAGCTCGCGATGCCGCGCCACGACAGCGCGGTCAGCAGCGCCTCCGCTTCGGGCTTCGCCACCTGGCGGCCGCCGGCGACCCAGAACCGGGCCGCGACCTCCGCGGCGCCGACGAGGCCGGACGCGAGCAGCTCCGCCCGCTCCTGGCTCAGGTCGGTGTCGGCCATGATCGTGTCCGTGATCGCGGCGATGCAGCCACTCTCGACCCGGTCGACCCGCTCGCGGACCGCCGGGTCGTTGCGCAGGTCCGACTCGAAGACGAGGCGGAAGGCCTCGCTCTCGTGGTCGATGAAGTCGAAATACGCCTGGATGGCGCCGCGGACCCGCTCCTTGTTGTCGGTGGTCGCCTCCATCGCGGCACGCATCCGCGAGACCATCGCGTCGCAGTGCGTGTCGAGCAGCGCCAGATAGAGCTCGAGCTTGCCAGGGAAGTGCTGGTAGAGCACGGGCTTGGAGACGCCCGCCCGCTCGGCGATGTCATCCATCGCGGCCGCGTGGTAACCCTGTGCCACGAAAACCTGCTGCGCCGCGGCGAGCAGTTGCTTGCGGCGGGCCGACCGGGGCAGCCGCACCGGCCGTCCGGCCGACTGGGTGCCGCTCATCGCCGAGGTCATGTTCACCATCCGGATTTGGGTCGGGATTGCAACTTACCCCCTTTCCGCCCACACGGTAGCCTCACCTAGGGGCGACGGAGGAGCGCGCGTGGACGAAACGGGGCAAGCCGGAAGCCCGCACGGGTCAGGCGCATATCGCGGAGGAGGGCACACGGATCCGCACAGGTCACCGGACAGCACCCATGGTGACGGGTCGACGCCGAGCGATGACGCGCTCGAGGCGATCGTCTCCGCGTGGCGTGAGCCGGCAACAGGAGCCATCGCCGGCCGCGCGTCGGTCAGCGGTTCGATCAATGGTTCGACCAATGGCGCCGGCGGCCCGCGCGGCCGTGCCGAGGTCCGCGGCTCCTACTCCGACATGCTCGCCCCGATGAGCCCGCCCGTCTCCGCCCCGCCGCCGGCGCACCCCACCACGTCGCTGCACTACGGGCACTACGGACCCGACGGCCAGGGCTGGCCGAGCTCCGTCAGCCAGCCGGAGACCAGCGGGTCGCTGCCCGCGGCCGGGTCGCAGCCGCAGCCGCACGAGACCAGCCACACCAGCCACACCGGCCCGCTGCCCGGCTCCGGCACCGTCTACGGCGCCGCCCCGGTCGCCGACGCGCGCGAGGAGGCCGTCCGGCCGACGTCCGGGGGCTACGGCCCGCCGCCCACGCCGACGTCCGGCGGGTATGGCCAGACGCCGTCGGCCCTGGACCGGCTCAGCGGCCATCCCGCGCCGGTCGACCCGCGCGCCCGGGTGCACGGCGACAACGGCCAGCCGCCGTACGGCGCCTACCAGGACCAGGCCGCCGCCTACCAGGACCAGGCCTGGGGCTACGAGACCAGGGACATCCGGCCGCACAACGGCGCGTTCCAGCAGGAGACGCACGCCGCCAACGGCGCGGCCCACCTCGACCCGCCGGCCGGCAACCACCAGGAGCCGTTCCAGCCCCACGAGCAGCAGCACCGGCCCCAGGAGCCTTACCAGGGCCAGGAGCAGTACCAGGGCCACGAGCAGTACCAGGGTCAGGATCCGCGGGATCAGCAGTACCCGTACCAGAGCCAGCAGTACCCCGCGCAGTACCCGTCCCGCGAGTACCCGCAGCAGCAGTACCCGTCGCAGGAGTACCCGCAGCAGCAGCCGCCACCGCCGAACGGCTTCCAGGCGTACGAGCAGGCCGGCGCCGAGTTCGACTGGGCCGCGCCGTCGCAGGAGCCGGTGGTCCCGGCGCCGGCCCTGCACCCCGTGCCGCAGCCGGCGGTGCACCCCGTGCCGCAACCGGCCCTGCACCCGGTGCCACAGCCGGCCGTGCACCCCGTGCCGCAGCCCGCCCTGCACCCGATGCCGCCGCTGCCCACGCAGCGGGTGCCGGAGGACGACCCGCTCGTCGGCCCCCTGCCGCCCGAGCTGCTCGGCAACGCCACTCCCCTGTCCGCGGCCGAGCCGACGATGCCGGCGTTCGCGTCGGAGCCGCCCTACGCCGCCCAGGAGCCAGCCGGACTCGCCGACGCCGACTGGGGCAACGGCCCCGAGCTGCCGCAGCGCGTCCCGTCGCACCCTGACGTGCCGCAGGTGCCCGAGGTCGAGGTCGAGCCCCTCGCGACGGGTGCCAACCCGGCCGGCGGTGCGGAGCTGGCGAGGATCGCCACGTTCCTGCGCGAGGAGCGCGAGGACGAGGACGACGAGCCCAGCCTGGACGACCGCCCCGACGGGTTCGACATCCCGGCGGTCCTGCGCGCCGTGCAGGGTGTCTCCGGTGTACGCGAGGCGACGGTGCGCAAGAACGCCGACGGTCTGCACACGCTCCGGCTGGAACTGCTCGACGACGCCGACCCGGGCCGGGTCAGCCGGGCCGTCGCGCGCCTGCTCAACGAGCGGATGGGCCTGGCCGCCGAGCCCAACCCGCCGGAGCCCGCCGCGCCCGCGGGACGCCCGGCGATCCGTGGTAACGCGCCGCACAGCGCCCTGCCCGGCTACGGTCGCGAGGCCCGCCGGCGGCGCCCGGTCAGCGGCGTGCGCCGCCCGGCCGAGGCCCCCCGCCCCGAGATCGAGGAGCTCCGGCCGCAGGCCCGCCCGGAGGCGCCGCACGCCGAGGTCGAAGAGCTCCGGCCGCAGGCCCGCTCGGAGACGCCGCACGCCGAGGTCGAAGAGCTGCGCCGGCCGCCCCAGCCGCCGGGCCTGGTCGCGACCGGGCAGCAGCAGCCCGTACAGGCGCCGAAAACGCCGGGAGAGCACGCTCCGGTCCCGGTGAACCGGGACGCGCCGCCGGCGCTGGTGCCGCAGTCCAGCACGATCGTGTCGCCGCGGGTGATCATCGACCAGGTCGAGGTCAGCACGCAGGGCGTCGACGCGGTGGTCGAGGTGCGCCTGATCGCGGACGGTCATCCGGCGGTCGGGGTCGCCAGCGGCCCGGCGGTCGACGGGTACATCCTGCGGCTGTCCGCGGCCGCCGCCGCCTCGGCCGTCGACCAGCTGCTGGTCGACGTCGACGCGACGTCCCGCGCCAGGTGCTACATCGAGCACGCCGCGGTGGTGCAGCTCGGCGGCTGCGAGGTGGCCGTCGTCGTGCTGCTGCTGCTGTACGACGGCTGGGTCGAGCAGCTGACGGGCTCGGCGGTGAACTCGGGCGATCCACGGCAGGCTGTGGTCCGTGCCACACTCGCGGCCGTGAACCGGCGCCTGGAGGCCCTGCTGCCGTAGCCCTCCGGGCACCTGCTGCCGTAGCCCTCCGGGCATCTGCTGCTGTAGCCCTCCGGGCATCCCCGGGTAGGCAATTTGGAAGCACTGCTGCCATAGACCCCCTGGGGCACACTGGTAAGCATGAAGAGAGCTGCCCTTGTCCCGGAGTTCACCGTCCCGTCACCCGAGCGGCTGCCGGACACGTGGCCCGGGCGCGAGGTGGAGCTCGACGGCTTGAAGGCGTACGTGCGGGACACGCCGGCGACCGCGCCCGGTGCCGAGCCGGCGGTCTACGTGCACGGCCTCGGCGGTTCGTCGACCAACTGGACCGACCTGGCGGGCGTGCTCGCCGGGCGGCTCGACGGCCAGGCGATCGACCTGCCCGGGTTCGGGTTCAGCGACCCGGCCCGCAGCTACTCGCTGGCGGCGATGGCCGCGCACATCATCAGGTGGGTCGAGCACAGCGACCGCGGCCCGGTCCACCTGTTCGGCAACTCGATGGGCGGCGCGGCCGTGTTCGTGGCCGCCGCGCTGCGCCCCGACCTGGTGCGCAGCCTGACGCTGATCTCACCGGCGATGCCGTTCCTCGACCCGCGCCGGTCGCTGCAGGGGCCGATCGTGCCGCTGCTCCTGCTGCCCAACGCGGCGAAGCTGGCGGCCCGGCGGATGTCGTCGATGGAGCCGGAGGCCCTCGCCGCGATGGTGATCGAGTCCTGCTACGCCGACCCGTCCCGCTACCCGGAGCAGCGGCGCCTGGAGGCGATCGAGGAAGCACGGCGGCGGCACTCGGTGCCGTGGTATGCCGAGGCGTACGTGGGGAGCCTCCGCGGCCTGGTGGGCAGCTTCCTGCGCGCGTACCTGCCGGGCGAGGGCTCGATGTGGAAGATGGCCGCGAAGATCAAGGCGCCGACGCTGGTGATCGCCGGGCGGCAGGACCGGCTCGTCGACATCCGCACCGCGCCGCAGGTCGCCCGCCTCATCCCCGACAGCCGGCTGATGATGCTGGAGGGCGTCGGCCACGTGGCGCAGATGGAGGTGCCGCGGACGGTGGCCCGCGCGGTGCTCGGCCTGCTCGACGAGCTGCAGGACGGTAAGGCCGGCCGGACCGCCGCCCGGCAGGTTGCAACTCAGGTGCGGGACGGGGTGCGGCAGCGCGCGCCGCAGGTGCGCATGGCAAGCTGACCAATCGATGGCGAGCCGGCTGAGCAGCGACCGCCGGGACCTGCCACACCCTCCCGGCAGCTCCCAGGACCTGCCACGCCCCTCCGGCAGCTCCCGGCGGCTGCCGGTGCCGCTGCCGAGTGACCCGCGGCAGGCCCGTGAGGTCGTCCGGGCCGAGCAGCGCCGGCGGCGTGAGCAGATCCGCCGGCGGCGCTACGTCGTCGCGGGCGTGATGGCCGCCGCGTTCCTGATCGCCGCGGCCGGCCTGGGCCGCCTGCTGTTCTTCGGCGACGACGGCAAGGAGCCGGCGGTGACGGTCGCCGCGACCCGCGGGCCGGCGCCGATGCTCGCCCCGCCGAGCCGCCCCGCGAGCCAGCCACCGGAGGCCGGCCCGTCCAGCGCCGCCGGCACGTTCGCGTACGCGACCAGCGCGGGACCCGTCGCCGGCAGTGCCGGGACGGTGCGGAAGTACCGGGTCGCGGTGGAGAACGGCAGCGGCCAGGACGCGGACGCGTTCGCCGCCTCGGTCGAGCGGGTGTTCGCCGACCCGCGCGGCTGGCCCGCCGCCGGTCAGGTGCGGCTGCAGCGGGTCGCCGGGCAGGGCACCGCCGACTTCACGATCTTCCTGGCCACGCCGGTCACGTCGGAGCAGATCTGCGCGACCGCCGGGCTGCACACCGCCGGGTACAGCTCCTGCCGGCTCACCGGGAAGGTCGTCATCAACCTGGCCCGCTGGCTGACCGGGGTGCCGGACTACGGCGCGCCGGTCGAGGACTACCAGAGCTATGTGATCAACCACGAGGTCGGCCACGAGCTCGGCAACGGCCACGAGGCCTGCCCTGGCCCGGGCCGTCCGGCGCCGGTGATGCAGCAGCAGACCTACGGGCTGAAGGGCTGCGTCGCCAACGCGTGGCCGTTCGTGGACGGCCAGCGGTACAGCGGCGCCAAGGTGCCATAGCGCCAGCGGCGCCAGGATGCAGTAGCGCCAGCGGCGCCAAGATGCCGTAGCGCCAGCGGCGCCAGGATGCAGTAGCGCCCAAAGTGCCGTAGGTCACGTGGGTTTGCGGTGCGGGCGCGGCAGAATGAGAACCATGTCGTTGCCTCCACTGGTCGAGCCCGCGCCCGACCTCTCCGTCGACGAGGTCCGCCGCTACTCCCGGCATCTGATCATCCCTGACGTGGGTGTCGCCGGGCAGAAGCGCCTGAAGAACGCGCGCGTGCTCTGCGTGGGCGCGGGCGGTCTCGGCTCGCCGGCGCTGATGTATCTCGCCGCGGCCGGGGTCGGCACGCTCGGCATCGTCGAGTTCGACACCGTCGACGAGTCCAACCTGCAGCGCCAGATCATCCACGGCCAGTCGGACATCGGCCGGCCGAAGGCCGAGTCGGCGCGCGACTCGGTCCTCGAGATCAACCCGTATGTCAACGTCGTGGTGCACAACGAGGCCCTCGACAACGACAACGTGATGGACATCTTCCGGCAGTACGACCTGATCGTCGACGGCACGGACAACTTCGCCACCCGGTACATGGTCAACGACGCGGCGGTGCTGCTCGGCAAGCCGTACATCTGGGGCTCGATCTACCGGTTCGACGGCCAGGCGTCCGTCTTCTGGGCCGAGCACGGCCCGTGCTACCGCTGCCTCTACCCGGAGCCCCCGCCGCCGGGCATGGTCCCCTCCTGCGCCGAGGGCGGCGTCCTGGGCGTGCTGTGCGCGTCGATCGGCGCGATCCAGGTCACCGAGGCGATCAAGCTCCTGACGGGCGTCGGTGACTCGCTGCTCGGCAGTCTCATGGTGTACGACGCGCTCGAGATGACCTACCGCAAGATCCGGCTCCGCAAGGACCCGGGCTGCGCGATCTGCGGTGAGAACCCGACGGTCACCGAGCTCATCGACTACGACGACTTCTGCGGCGCCGTGTCCGACGAGGCGCAGGCCGCCACGCAGGGCTCGACGATCACCGCCACCGAGCTCAAGGACTGGCAGGACTCGGGCAAGCCGATCGAGCTGATCGACGTGCGCGAGCCGGCCGAGTGGGAGATCGTGCGGGTGCCCGGGGCGCGGCTCGTGCCGAAGGGCGAGATCCTCAACGGCTCCGCCCTCGCCGACCTGCCGCAGGACCGCCAGATCGTCCTGTACTGCAAGAGCGGCGTCCGCTCGGCGGAGGCCCTCGCCGCGGTCAAGGCCGCGGGCTTCAAGGACGCGGTCCACGTGCAGGGCGGGGTGGTCTCCTGGGTGAAGACCGTCGATCCATCACTGCCGGTGTATTAGGTCGCGACGCGCGGGCAGCGGGCGGGCGGTAGCGTACGGCGCATGGTCGACCTTGATGCCGCGATCGGCTACGTCGTCGCACACGGCGACGCCGTCGATCGCGCCCGCCTCGCCTGGCTGCGCACCGGCCAGTCCCCACCGGCCGACGTGCTGGAGCAGGCCGAGATCGGCCAGTCGCCCGACGGCGGCTGGCCGGCGCTGTGGGGCGCCGACGTCGCGTCCGTGGACGCCACCTGTTTCCGGCTCGGCGAGCTCGACGACCTCGGCGCCATCGACCGCCCCGCGGCCCGCCGGGCCCTGGCGTGGCTCGGCCGCAGCCAGCGGCCCGACGGCATGTGGGAAGAGGACGCGTCCCTGGCGGGCATCGCCCCGCCGTGGGCGCAGCCCGGCGACGACGAGGCGAAGCTGTACCTGACCACCAACGCCGCCTACTGGCTGGTGGTCGGCGGACCGAACAACGGCGACGACCAGCACGCGACCCGGGTCGCCCGCGCCGCCGAGGCGTTCCGGGCGTCGCTGCGGCCCGACGGCAGCTGGCCGTCGTTCCTGGTCGCCGGCTGGCTCGGCTGCGCCGTGCTCTTCCACCTCGGCTGGTTCTACGAGTCGGCGCAGATCCAGGTGGCGCTCGCCGACCGGGTGCCGGACATGACCCCCGCCGACACGGCGTCGCTCTACGCGGCGCTGCGGCGGGTCCGCATGTCGCCGGAGGACTGGCTGCTCAGCGCGGCCCGCAAGCGCCTCAGCGAGACGCAGCGCAGCGACGGCGGCTGGGAGAGCGACGACGGCGCGCAGTTCGACGTGCACACCACCCTGACGGCGATCCGCGCGCTGCGCTGAGCCGGCGGCTCAGCTGGTGCCGGCGATCGTGAACTCCCACTCGGACTTGCCGTAGGTCCTGGGCGTGACCTGGTACTGGGGGTTGGACCCGTAGGAGTCGGAGCCCTGCCGGATCTGGATCAGGACCTTGCCACCCTCGTCGAAGCCGATGTATCCGGCGTGGACGGCGGCGGTGCAGACGGACGAGGCGGTGGTGTAGGGGCCGTCGCCCCAGACCTTGCCGGCCTTCCCGCCCTTGGGGCAGTTGTACCGGATGATCTTGCCCTCGTCGCCGTTGAACTCCTCGGCGTTGGTGTTCCAGTCGCTGTCGTCCTTCTGGGCGCTGAACTCGACGGGGTTGTCGGTGGTGGCGCCGTCGTCGCCGCCGTCGGCGGGGGGATCGGTCTGGCTCGCCGACTGGTCGCCCTTGCCGCCGTTGTCGTCGCCGCCGAGCTTGGTGATGCCGTAGATGCCGAGGCCGACCACCAGCAGGACGACCACGGCGGCCGCGACCAGCATCCCGGTCCGCCGCTGCCCGCCGGGCGCCTGCCGCGGCGCTTGCGGTGGGATCTGCGGCGGGGCCGGCGTCCGGGGCGCGGCCGGCGGAGGGGTCTGCGGGGGCGGCTGCGGTGGCGTTCCGTAGGTGGCGGGCACGGAGGCCCGGCCCGGCGGCGGCGACGGCGGACCGGCCGGCGAAGGCTGTGCGGCCGCGTGCCCGGACGGCGAAGGCCGTGCCGCTCCGGGCTGGGCGGCGTGACCGGCTGGGGCGGCGTGACCGGCTGGGGCGGCGTGACCGGCTGGGGCGGCGTGACCGGCTGGGGCGGCGTGACCGGCCGGCGGGGTGTAACCGGCGTCCTGCCCGAACTGCGACGACGGCTGGCCGGAGGTCGGCTCGGCGGCGAGCCCGGGCGACACCGGCACCGCCGACATCGGCGCTCCTGACATCGGCGCTCCTGACACCGGCGATCCCGACACCGGCACGGCGGCCGAGCCGGAGGCCGGCCCGGGCACAGGACCGGACACGGGGACCGAGGCGGGTGGCACCGAGGTCGGGAACACGGCAGGCGCCGCCGCTGGGGGCTGGAACGCGGCCGGCGGGGACGAGGTCGGGAACGTGACGGGTGGCGACGAGGTCGGGAAGGCGGGACCGGAGACCGGGGCGGAGACCGGCCGGCCGGGCGGGCCGGGCCGGGCGGGGGCGCCGAGGCTGCCCTGCGCCACCACCATCTCGGGCTGCTCGACGGCGGTCGGGGCCAGGCCGAGGGCCTGATGCAGCAGCGTCGCGACGAGCGGGATCCGGCTGCCGCCGCCGACGAGGAAGACGCCGGCGATGGCGGCCGGGGTGAGCCCGGCGGCGGCGATGGCGGCCCGGGTCGCGGTGACCGTGGCGGCGAGGATCGGGCGGGCCAGCTGCTCGAACTGGTCGCGGCCGAGGGGGATGTCCTCGTCGTACATCGGGATGTGGATCATCGTCGACGACGTGCGCGACAGCATCTCCTTGGCGGCGCGGACGTCGTCCCAGAGCAGCCTGTTGGCGCGGCGTTCGGCGCTGGTCGTGGGGTGCACGAGCCGGCTCCAGGCGGCGGGGTCGCGGGAGGACTGGCTGGCGCCCAGGTAGCCGACGATCGCGGCGTCGATGTCGAGGCCGCCACTGGTGCTGAGCCCCTCCGCGGCGAGGACCTCGAACGTGCCGGGGCCGTGCCGGACGACGGACGCGTCGAACGTGCCGGCGCCCAGGTCGTACACGACGAACGCGGAGCCGGGGCGCACGTCGGTGCCTTCGAGGGTACGGAACACCTCGGCCGCGGCGACCGGCTCGGGCACGAGCGTCACCGTGCCGAGGCCGGCGCGTTCGGCGGCGGCGAGCAGCACGCCGCGGCGGGTGTGCGCCCAGGCCGCGGGGCAGGTGATGGTGACCTGGCCGATCGGGCCGCCGGCGACCCGCTGCGCCTCGCCGCCGACGCGGGCGAGCACGGCCGCGAACAGGTCGGCGGTCGGCACCTCGTGGTCGCCGAGCAGGACGGCGGGCTCGTCGATGCGCCGCTTCGGGTTGGGCTCGAAGCGCTCGGGGTTGGCCCGGGCGGCGTGCACCGCGTCGCGCCCGACGAGCAGTCCCGACTGCGGGTCGGCGTACACCGCCGAGGGCAGGCTCGGCGAGCCGTCGAAGAGCAGCGGCCGCACGTGCCCGTCGGGCCAGGCCAGGACCGCCGCGGTGTTCGAGGTGCCGAAGTCGATGCCCAGCCGGTAGCCTCGCGAGTCCACAGCGTCAATATACGGACCTCACACCATCGCGCGATCCTCTCAACGGTCCTGTCGGCGGACCGGGCGACCAACACCTCGCACACCGGTCGATTTTTCTCCGGCCGAGGTGCAACCGATCGCCGATGCCTGCGTCTGATTGACGCGCGCCGTACCTCGCGGCGCATCACGAGGGGAAATCCATGCATCTGCATCATTCGCGCCGCCTGGCCGGCACCGTGGTGGCGCTCCTGGTGGCGGCCGCGGCCGGCGCCGTCCTGGCCGCCGAGCCGGCGGCCGCGGCGGGCGTCCTGGCACCGACCGTCACAGCGCTCACGACCGCGCCGGTGGTCGGCGCCACCGCCAGGTTCCGGTTCGGCAAGGCCCCCGGCAGTGTGCCGGCGGCCCAGTTCGTGTTCTCGCTCAACGGCGACCCGGGTGGCCGGGTCGCCGCGGCCAACGGGCGGGCCACCGCTTCGGTGATCGTCAGCCGGCCCACCAACGTCCTGTCGGTCTACGCCGTGGCCGCCGACGGCTCGGTCAGCGACTCGACCGTCACCACGTTCAACGCGGCGTCCCCACCGCCGGCCGCCGACCAGGACCTCGACAGCGACGGCAAGCCCGATCTGCTCGCCGTCGGCGGCACCCCGGGGCTCGCGCCCGGCCTGTGGCAGGCCACCGGGCGAGGGCTGCGCGGCCAGGTGCGCACCCCGGCGGTGGACATCGGCATCAACGGCAACGGTGTCGGCACCCCGTTCACCGGCGCTCAGGTCTTCACGGGCAAGTTCCGGGGCGGGCCGTTCGAGGACGTCTTCGTGTACTACCCGGGCGGGCTCAACCCGGGCAGCGGCATGATCATCGATGGCCTCGGCCGCGGCGAGCCGCTGCGCGCCGACCGGGGCTACGAGGCGACGCTGTCCGCGGGCCTGTTCTCGGACATCAACAACGACAACCCGCTGCAGCTCGTCAACGCCTACGACAGCAGTGGCAACCACCTGGCATATCCGGACCTGCTGGGCATCGTGGGCAGCCCGGCCAACGGCTACACCCTGCAGTACTACGCCTCGCAGACCGGCACCGCCAACTTCGCGTTCCCCGTGCAGCTCGCGACGGCCACCCCGACCGGCGGCACGGACTGGGACCACTGGCGGCTCGCCTCGAAGCTGCTGCCCAGCGGCACCGCCGTCGCGCTGTGGCACCAGTCGACCGGGGCCCTCTTCCTGTGGCAGGGCGTCACCTACAACCAGGAGACCGGGGCGCTGGCCTTCACGCAGTACCGCCTGGCCGACGCCTGGCTGCCGGGCACCCAACTGTCCGAGCTGCGGCTCACCGACGTGAACGCCGACGGCGTGCCCGACTTGTGGGCGGTCACCCCCGACGGGACCGTGACGGCCTACGTGATCACGAACCTGTCGGCGACCGGTCCGGCGAAGCTGACCGCGAAGACGCCGCAGCACCTCACCTGAGCCGCCCGCCGCGGAGCCAGGGCAGCGCGCCCCGGCTCCGCGACCGGGCCGGTCCCGTGACGTTTGGTGGCCGCTCGCGCGACGGGGATTCAGTCGACCAGGCGCAGGGCGACCGTGGGGGCGTCGAGCAGGACCGAGGCGGGCTCGGAGCCGACGATCGTCTGCAGGCGGTGATCGCCCACGATGAGCTCGACGCCGGTGTAGAGCTCGACGGAGTCCCAGCCGGTCAGCTGGTACGACTTCCGGTAGATCCGCTCGGTCTCCTCCTTGATGTCGGGGGCCGAGCGCTTCCAGATCAGGGTGCCGTTCTCACTCGTGTCGGTGACGACGGGACGGCCGTCGCGGACCTCGAGCCTCAGGTGCTCCTTGGCGATCCAGGCGGCCGCGGCCTCGTGCAGCCACTGACCGACGGCGATGTCGTCGGGGTCGGCGGGCTCGCGGCCGACGATCACGGGACGGTCGGCGCCGACCACGAACCGGCGCCGGGCCAGGTCCTCGACGACCACGGACACGGCGAACGCGGGCGGCCGCGGGCCGATGTCCTTGACCGCCTGGCCGTGGCGGGGGCAGGCGGGCACGCCGGCGCGCATGCGCGGGACCGGCTGGCCGATCCGGCGGAAGCGGCCGAACGCGGGGCACTCGGGCTCGCCGCACCGCCACTCGCGGGCCATCAGCGCGGCGCCGACGCCGCTGGGCTCGGCGCGGGTGAACCGCCGCCGCATCACCCGGGTGCGCCCGGCCCGCTGCGAGCCTCGGGCCGTGAACGACTGCACGCCGTCCGGCTGCCCGCCGCGCTCCTGGGTGGAGGTCGAGGCGGCCGGCTTGGACGGGCGGGGAGACGGCTTCGCGGCGGGTGCGTCTTCCGCCTTGTCCGACGAATCCGGAATTTCGGCACTGTCCGCGGCGACCGGGGTGGCCGCGGCCACCGGGGTGGCCGGAGTGGCCAGGGCAGCGGCGGCCGGAGGGGAGGCGTCGGCTGTGTCCGCGGCGGCCCGGGCATCCGGAGTCTCCGCCCCGGCGGGCTCGAGCGGGATGATCGGCAGGGTCGCGGTGCCCTTCACGACCAGGCGTTCCTTGCCGTCCTTCGGCGGGGTGGGCTCGCCGCCGGGGGTCAGCACCGCACCGCCGGCGCGCGGGGTCAGGCGCAGCACCCGCTCCGGGCTGTCGACGAGCCACGGGAACCGGGCGGCGAACTGCGGCTGGTCACGGACCACGATCAGGGGCAGGCCGGTGAAGTCGGCGATCTCGACGGGCCGGTCGGCGACGACGGGCGTGACCTCGATGAGGCCGTCGTCGGCCCAGCGGCCGAGCACCATGCGCTCCTTCGAGGTGAGCGCCGCCTCGGACAGGGCCTCGCGGCCGACCACGGGGTAGAGCATGGCGCCGGCGTCGATGAGGTACCGGCTGAGCGCGTCGACGACCATCCCGAGGCGCAGCAGGTTGATGGGGCGGCCGCCGTCGAGGGCCACGAACCGGGCGACGTCGGCGAGGTCGACGACGGCCTGCGCGAGCGTGACGTCGGTCGTCAGCCGCTGCTCGATGGTGTCCATGACCCGGCTGACCTCGAAGCGCACGGCCTCTCCCATCCCTCGACCCGGACACCATAGGGCATCACCGAGATCAGACTTGTGTACCAGTCGGGAAGGTTGCACGCCATAAGCAACGAAAAGGTTCAGCCACTACTTTTCTTGGCGTTGCCGTTGCCCTTGCCGTTGCCGTTGTTCTTGCCTTTCGCTTTGCCCTTGTTGGCCCCGCCCTGACTCCCGACGGCACCCGCACCGGAGCCCCCGCCGCCCCCAGCCGCAGCTCCCGCGGTGGCGCCGCCGGCAGGGACCACCGCGGGGTCGGTGGCCGGGGCGGCGGTGTCCGTGGTGGGAGCAGCGGGATCGGACGGCTGCGGGCTGGCGTCGGCGACGGAAGAGGACCCGCCGGTCCAGGCGGGGGACGGGTCGCGGTCCTGGGCGGCGGCGCCCACGGCGCCGGAGCCGAAGAGCAGGGCGGCCGCGACGGCGACGGAGACCCGCCGCCTGCCCGACCCGCCGAGCGTGACGTCGCGCAGCCGCAGGGCGGGCGCGGCGTGCCGGGTGGTGAAGAGGTGGCGGGGGCCGAGCCGCCGGGTCGCCGGCGGGTTGGACAGCAGGGAGGCCAGGTCGGTCGCGGCGGGCCGGTTGCCGGGCGCCTTCGCCAGGCAGCGCCGCAGCGCGTCCGCCACCCCGGCGGGCAGGGCCACGCTCGTGGGCAGCGGCGCCGGTGGCAGCTTGCGGTGCGCGTGCAGCAGCTCCTCTGTGGTGGTGGCGGGCCACGGCAGCGTGCCGGTGAGCATGCGGTAGAGGACGAGGCCCAGGGCGTACACGTCGGTGGCCGGCGACGGCGGGACGCCGCGGATGCGCTCCGGTGCGAGGTAGGCGGGCGTGCCGATCAGCTGGTCGGGCTCGTTGCCGGCGATCGCGGAGACGCCGAAGTCGACCAGCTTCGGCCCGCGGGCGGTGAGCATGACATTGGCGGGCTTGACGTCGTGGTGGACCAGGCCGCGCTCGTGGACGGCGGCGAGGGCGGAGGCGAGCTGCCCCGCGATCCGCAGCGACTCGGTGACCTCGAGCGGCCCGCCGGTGCGGACCAGCCGGCTCTCGAGGGACTCGCCCTCGACGAGCTCCATGACGACGAACGGCGCGCCGTCGGCGTCGTGGCCGAAGTCGTACACGGCGGCGATGTGCGGATGGCTGAGGAGCGCCGCGGCGCGCGCCTCGTCCTGGATGCGGCGGCGGGACCGCGGGTCGGCGGCGGCCACGAGTTGCTTGATTGCGACGGTCCGGCCCAGCACCTCGTCGTGTGCCCGCCAGACGACGGACATGCCGCCCACGCCGAGTTGCTCGATCAGTCGGTAGCGCTCCACGTCATACAGATGCCCCGATGAGCGGAACTGACACGTGTTGATCGTGGGCGGTCTCGGCGCCGAGGGTTCGCAGCAGCGACAGCACCGGCTCGATCTTCTCGTACAGCAGCAACACCACGTCACCAGGGCGGGCCATCGCCAGTGCGGCGGGGACGGCCTCGTCGACGGTCCGCACGACGATGCGGGTGGCGTCCGGCGAGGTGGCGGCCAGCTCGTCGTGCAGGATGGCCGGGACCTCGCCGGGCGCCCGGCCGCGACGGTCGCTGTCCTCGTAGATGACGACCCGGTCGAAGCGGGCGACCTCGCGCGCGGACTCGCGGAGCAGGTCGTCGCGGCGGTCGCCGGGGAGCGTGACGGCGGCGACGGCGTGATCGGCGCCCCACAGACGGTCGACGAGGTCGCCGATCGCGCGGATGGCGGCGGGGTTGTGCGCGTAGTCGACGAGGACGTCGACGCCGCCGAGCCGCAGCAGCATGCCGCGGCCGGGGTTGTCGGTGAAGCTGCGGAGGCGCTCGGCGACGCGGGCGGTGGCGACGCCGAGGACGCGGGCGGCGGCGGTCGCGGCGAGGGCGTTGGCGACGAGGTGCCGGGCGGCGCCGCCGAAGCCGCCGCCGAGCTCACCGACGGCGAGGATCGGGATCCAGCGGCGGTCGGCGAGCTCGACGAGCCAGCCGTCGGCGAGCAGGTACGCGCGGCCGCCGGTGTCCCAGTGCCGCCGGATCAGCGGGTTGCGCGGGTCGAGGCCGCACCAGACGATCTCGCGCTTCTCGAACCGGGTGCCGGGGTAGGCGGCGAGGCCACGGCTGCGCGGGTCGTCGGCGTTGAGGACGACGGCGCCACCCTCGCGGACGCGCTCGCCGATGAGGCATTTGAGGTCGACCAGGTCCTCGATGCTGTCGATGCCGTCCTGGCCGAGGTGGTCGCTGGCCAGGTTGGTGATGATGCCGACGTCGCTCCAGTCGTACCCGAGGCCCTGGCGCAGCATGCCGCCGCGGGCGGTCTCCAGCACGGCGGCGTCGACGGTGGGGTCGCTGAGCACGACGCGGGCGGAGCGCGGCCCGGTGGCGTCGGCGCGCTGCACGAGCCGGCCGCCGATGGCGATCCCGTCGGTGGTGGTGACGCCGACGCGCAGGCCGGCGCCGTCCAGCAGGTGCGCGGTGAGCCGGGCGACGGTGGTCTTGCCGTTCGTGCCGGTGATGCTGACGATCGGGATCCGCGACGGGGTGCCGGCCGGGTACAGCGCCTCCACGATCGCGGCGCCGACGTCGCGGGCGGTGCCGTCGCTGGGGTCGAGGTGCATCCGCAGCCCGGGCGCGGCGTTGACCTCGATGACGCCGCCCGTCATCTCGGCCGGGCTGCCGCTCGGGGGCAGCGGCGCGGCGATCGACGGCAGGCGCAGGTCGAGGCCGGCGATGTCGAGGCCGACGATCGCGGCGACCCGCCGGCACAGGTCGGCGACGGACGGGTGGACGTCGTCGGTGACGTCGACGCTGGTGCCGCCGGTGGAGAGGTTCGCGTTCTCGCGCAGCCGCACGACCTGCCCGGCGGCGGGGACCGTGCCGACGTCGAGGCCCTGGCGGCGCAGCAGGGTGAGGGCGACGTCGTCGACGACGATCCGGGTCAGCGCCCGGGCGTGCCCGTCGCCGCGGCGCGGGTCCTCGTTGGCGCGGGCGATCAGGCCGGCGACGTCGGTGGCGCCGTCACCGACGACGTGCGCGGCGACCCGCTCGGCGGCGGCGACGACCTTGCCACCGACGGTGAGCACGCGGTAGTCGCGGCCGCTCAGCTCGCGTTCGACGACCGCGTCGTCGCCGCCGGCGGTGGCGGCCTCGTAGGCGGCGCGCAGCGCGTCGGGGGTGTCGACGCCGAGGAACACGTGCATCCCCTGGCGCCCCTGCCGGGGCTTGACGACGACCGGCGGGCCGAGCTCGGCGAAGAGGTCCAGGGCCTCGGCCAGGGTGGTGGCGGCCCCGCCGCTGGGGACGGGGACGCCGGCCTCGTCGAGCAGCCGCCGGGTGAGCTCCTTGTCGGAGGCGATGTCGACGCCGATCGCGGAGGTCTGGTCGGTGAGCGCGGCCCACACGAGCCTGCGGTGCCGGCCGTAGCCGAGGCGCAGGAGGCTGAGCTCGCCGACCCGCTCGACCGGGATGCCGCGGACGCGGGCGGCGTCGGCGATGGCGGCGGTGCTCGGTCCGGCCTTTTCGCGTTCGTACGTGCGGCGCAGGGTCGCCAGCTCGTCCTCGACGCGCACCGGCTCGCCGTGCAGCGCTGCCAGTACACCGGTGATCGCCAGCGCGAGAAGGTCCTCGGCGATGCCGGAGTCGGGCGGCTCGTCGACCGGGCACTCGGTGACGACGTCGTATTCGCCGGGCACGCCGGTGCCCTCGGTGCGGCCGAAGTTGACCGGGCGGCCGATGCGCTGGGAGAGCTCGATGGCGACGTGCTCGGCGGTGTGCCCGAAGTAGGTGCCGCCGTGCAGGCGCTTGACGAAGCCGCCGGGCTCGCCGAAGGCGCAGTGGTGCTCGGCGAGGCCGGGGAAGGCCGCCAGCAGCCGGTCGGTGAAGCCGGGGAAGTCGCTGCTCTCGCGCTCGGTCAGCCCGTCGAGCAGGACCCGGGTGACCTGGACGGGGCGCGCGAGATAGCGGTTCGGGCCGCGCAGGCGGCGGCTGCTCTCAATTCGCATGGTCAGGATCCGATCTCTTGATGGCCGCCCGCTCGGTGAGATTGAAGCGCCAGCCCGCCGGGAGTACGTGCAGCTGCGCGCCGCACAGGGCGATCGGTCCGCCGACGTCCGACATCGTCGCGCTGATCGTGCGGGCCTGCCCGGCGTCGATGACGGTGACGGTGCCGGCGCCGAGCACCTCGAACACGTCGCCGTCGACGAGGATCGCGGTGTTCTCGTCGATGCCGAGACCGAGCTCGTGCGGGAACATCGCGACGGCGCTGAGCAGCCGGTTGAGCCGCCCGCGCTGGGCGAAGTGCATGTCGATGAGCACGCCGGGCAGGAACTCCATGCCGGGGCCGGTGCGGACGCTGTCGGTGGAGACCGACGCGTTGCTGCCACCGAGGATCATGGTGCTGGACATCATGGCGGCGCCGGCGCTGGTGCCGGCGAGGGTCAGGCCTTCGCCGAGCCGCGCGTGCAGCGCCGTGTCGACCTTGGAGCCGCCGACGACGGTGGTGATCCGCAGCTGGTCGCCGCCGGTGAAGAAGACGCCGGTGGCGTGCTCGATCGCGGACACGGCCAGGTCGCTGTTGCTGTCGTCGCGCTCGTCGAGGCGCAGCGGGGTGACGCGGCCGGCGCCGAGCCGGTGGAACACGTCCGCGTACTCCTTCTCGCGCTGCTCCGGGCACTCGCTCGCGGTGGCGATCACCACGAGGTGCGCCTCGGCACCGCCCGCGAGCAGCACGAACCGTTCGAGGATGGCGTCGTCGCCGGCGTCATGACTCTCCGCACCGCCGATGACGAGCAGCTTTCCCGGCATCCCACCTCCACACTTCCCTCATCTTGAGGTTCGTCGCGCGGCCGGGCGTTGCTTATTGACCAGGGTCTACGTACAGTCAGGACATCACCACCCAATGAAACGTTTCAATTCATCGGACAGGAGCACCGCCATGCGCCTGAAGAGACGCCGCGCGGGCGCCACCGCGCTCGTCCTGCTCGCCGCACTCCTCGCCGCGCCGTCGGCACCGGCCGAGGCCGCGACCCCCGTCAGCCTCTCCGGGGCGCACTGGGTCTGGTACCCGGAGGGGAACCCGGCCAGCAGCGCCCCCGCCGCCTACCGGTACTTCCGCAAGACGTTCACCGTCGCCGCCGGCGCGGTCAGCGAGGCCCAGCTCGTCGTCACCGGCGACGACACCGTCGACGTGTGGCTCAACGGCAAGCCCGTCGCCGCCTCGCCGCGGGTCGTGGACTCGTGGAAGAGCGCGGTCTATGTCGACCTGCAGTCCGCCCTGGTCAGCGGCGCCAACACCCTCGCGATCGCGGCGCGCAACACGACCGACGGGCCGGCCGGCCTGATCGGCAAGGTGCACGTCGTCACCGCCGGCGGGACCACCGACCTCGGCACAGACGGCAGCTGGAAGGCGTTCCAGACGGTGCCGACCGGCTGGGAGCAGCCCGGCTTCGCCGACGGCGGCTGGCCCGCCGCGACCGACCTCGGCGCCTACGGCGTCGGGCCGTGGAACTCGAGCGTCGTCGCGCCCGACCCTGACGCGCCCTCCCCGCTGAGCGTCGCGAGCGGCACGGTCGAGCACCGCGCCAACCCTCTCGGCGTCGACGCCGCGCAGCCCCGCTTCGGCTGGAAGCTCACCTCGACGGCCGTTCAGCAGCGCCAAGCCGCGTACGAACTGTCGGTCGACGGCGTGTGGAGCAGCGGCCGGGTCGCCTCCGGCCAGCAGGTCGACGTCGTCTACGGCGGCCCGGCCCTGCAGTCGATGCGGCGCTACACGTGGAAGGTCCGCGTCTGGGACACCCAGGGCAGGGTCAGCGCGTGGAGCCCCACCTGGTCGTTCGAGACCGGCCTGCGCGCGCCCGCGACCGAGTGGACCGGCGACTTCATCGGGCAGGCCGCCGTCACCGCCGACCTGTCCGGCGCGACCTGGATCTGGTACCCGGAGGGTGACCCCGCGGCCGGGGTGCCGGCGGCGACCCGCTACTTCCGGCGCACGTTCACCCTCGCCTCCGTCCCCGCCGCCGCCACCCTCGTGGTCACCGGCGACGACACCGCCGACGTGTGGGTCAACGGCGTCCAGGTCAGCACCTCGCCGCGCGTGTACCAGTCGTGGCAGCAGGCGACCGCCGTCGACATCAGGAGCAGGCTCGTCACCGGTACCAACACCATCGCCATCGCGTCGGAGAACACCACCCAGTCGCCGGCGGGCATGATCGCCAAGCTCACCGGCGTGTCACTGGTCACCGACGCGTCGTGGAAGGCCTCGACGACGGCACCCGCGGGCTGGAACTCCGGCGGGTTCAACGACAGCTCCTGGCCCGCGGCACGCGCCGTGGCCACCTACGGCACCGGCCCCTGGGCCTCGAACGTCTCGATCGCGAAGGCCGCTCCGCTGCTGCGCAAGGGCTTCACGGTGAGCAAGCCCGTCGCGTCCGCGCGGCTGCTGACCACCGCGCTCGGCCTGCACGAGACCCGGCTCAACGGCGCCCGCGTCGGCACCGACGTGCTCGCCCCCGGCTGGACCGACTACACCAAGCGCGTCCAGTACAAGGTGTACGACGTCACCGGCCAGATCCGGCAGGGCGCGAACGCGCTCGGCGCCTGGCTGGGCAACGGCTGGTACTCCGGCAGCCTCGGCTTCGCCGGCAGCCAGAAGTACGGCACGCAGCCCTGGTACTCGGCGCAGCTCGTGCTCACGTTCACCGACGGCACCTCGTCCGTGGTGCGGACCGACAACACGTGGAAGGTGCTCAGCGGCCCGATCCGGTCCGACGACCTGTACCACGGCGAGACGTACGACGCCCGGCTCGCCGTGGCGGGCTGGGACGGCTTCTCCTTCGACGACTCGTCGTGGGCTTCCGCTGCCGCACGGACCGGCACCAAGCCCAACCTCGTCTCGCAGGTCGACAACGGCGTCCGGGTGCAGCAGGACTTCCGGCCCGTTTCGGTCACGCAGCCCTCGCCCGGCGTGTGGATCTTCGACATGGGACAGAACTTCACCGGCTGGAACCGGATCTCGGTCACCGGCCCCGCCGGCACCACCGTCCAGATCCGGCACGCGGAGGTGCTGACCGGCGGCCAGCTCTACACGACCAACCTGCGTGCCGCCCAGGCGACGGACCGCTTCACCCTCGCCGGTACCGGTGGCGCCGAGGTCTACGAGCCGCGCTTCACCGTGCACGGCTACCGCTACGTCGAGCTGACCGGGCTCCCGGCCGGCTTCACCCCGACCGCGGACACCGTCACCGGCCGCGCCGCGTGGACCGCCGGCGCCCAGCTCGGCACCCTCAGCACCTCCAACGCCCTGGTCAACCAGCTCCAGCACAACATCCTCTGGGGCGAGCGCTCCAACATGCTGTCCATCCCCACCGACTGCCCGCAGCGCGACGAACGGCTCGGCTGGACCGGCGACATCGCGATCTTCGCCGCCACCTCGACCTTCAACGTCGACGTCCAGGGCTTCCTCGACAAGTTCTCCGACGACCTGGTCGACGCCCAGCGCTCCGACGGCGCCTTCACCGACGTCGCCCCCGCCGTCTGCTGCGGCGCCGGCACCGCCGGCTGGGGCGACGCGGGCGTCATCGTCCCCTACACCCTCTGGCAGCGCCACGGCGACATCCGCGTCGTCGACGAGCACTTCGACGCGATGGCCCGCTGGGTCGACTACCTGCGCGCCACCTCGGGCAGCGACCTGATCCGCAACCAGCCCACCTACGGCGACTGGCTCAACGTCAACGACAACACCGCCCAGGACGTCATATCCACGGCGTTCTTCGCCTGGTCCGCCCGCCTGGTGTCGCGCATGGCCTTCGCGACGGGCCGCACGGCGCAGGGCAACTCCTACGGCTTGCTGGCCGACCAGGTCGGGGCCGCCTTCACGGCCCGCTTCGTCGCCGCCGACGGGACCGTCTCCGGCAACACCCAGACCGGCTACACCCTCGCGCTGGCCTTCGGCCTGGTCCCGCCGTCCCGGGTCGCGTCCCTGGCCGACAAGCTCGTGGCGAAGGTGGCCGCCAGCGGTGGGCACCTGTCCGTCGGCTTCCTCGGCGTCGAGAACCTCCTGCCGGTCCTGGCCAACACAGGCCACGCGGACACGGCGTACCAGATCCTGCTCCAGCCCGGCTACCCAGGCTGGGGCTACATGAACAGCCGCGGCGCCACCACCATCTGGGAGCGCTGGGACGGCATCCGCACCGACGGCTCCTTCCAGGACCCCGGCATGAACTCCTTCAACCACTACGGCCTGGGCTCCGTCGGCGACTTCCTGTACCGCCAGGTCGGCGGCCTGGGCCCGGCCTCCCCCGGCTACGCGTCGCTGCTTATCGCCCCCCAGCCCGGCGGCGGCCTCACCTCCGCCAAGTCGTCCTACGAAACCCCGTTCGGCCTGGCCGTCAGCGACTGGTCCATCTCGGCCGGCGCCCTCACCCTGCGGGTGACGATCCCGGCCGGCACCTCGGCGACGGTCCGCGTCCCCACCTCCGCACCGGGCGCGATCCTGGCCCCCGGCCAGGCCGTCCCCTCGGGCACGGGCACGTTCCTGCTGCCCGCCGGCTCCTACACCTTCACCGCCCCCGCGTAGTTCCCCTTCCCCACCCCCACGGATCCGGCTGCACCCTCGTGCAGCCGGATCCGCTCGTTGCGGGGCGGGGGTGCATTCGCGCACCAGAAACCCCCGACCTGCAGGCAGACAGCGGATCTGCGGGCGACCCAGAGCGTTGCGTCCTTGGCCCGGAAGAGGTTGCAGGGCGACGACCGCGCGACCGCTCTATGCCATGCCGCAGCACGGGGCATTGATCAATGCCTGTCCAAGGATGGCGAGACCCCGGCAGCAGGTGCGGACCCGCGTCGAGCGACTGCCCGTGACAGCGTCAAGCCCTGCGTCCCCGGCACCGTAGGAAGCCCAAGCCTGCGGGCCGGCAGAGGCGATCCCCGAGGGAGGGTCAGTCGGTCTCGGGTCGCTGCGGTAAGACGTGGGTCTCGTCGGCATCGGCGATACGCAGCACCATCGTCCGGTCCGCGTCCGGCGGAGCGGTGGCAGCGGTCGAGGCGGGGGTGGCGGAGGTGGCGCGGGACTCGCGCAGTGCCTCGGTGAGGGCGGCGTTGATGCGGGTGCCGCCGCGTTTGAAGCCCAGCTCGCGGCGGGCCTCCTCCAGGACCTCCTCCTCGGTGCGCAGGAGGGTGTCGGACTCGATCCAGGCGATCAACGCGACCAGCACCGCCCGCGGGTAGTCGGTGATCGGGCGGCCGGGGGTGACGTCGGGGCGGGGCAGGGTGCGGGGTGAGGTGGTGCCGGCCGGGGAAGGCGCGAGCGGGAGGTCGAGGACGACCGTCGGCTCGTTGAAGCGGCGGGCGTCGGTGGCGGCGAGGGCCTCGTCGTACGCGGCGCGGGTCCTGGCGGTCTCGGCGGCGGGGTCGGCGACCCAGTCGGCGGACCAAATGCGGTGGTACCGCCAGCCGAGGCGCTCCAGCTGCTCCTGCCGGAGGCGGTCGCGGTCGCGGGCGGTGCTCGCCGAGTGGTAGGTGGCGCCGTCGGTCTCGATGGCGAGGATGAGCTCTTCGGGGTTGGCGGGGTGGGCGCAGGCGAAGTCGATGAAGGCGCCCGCGACGCCGAAGCGGGCGGTGGCCGGGATGCCGGCTGCGGTGAGGCGGGCGAGCACATCGACCTCGAAGGCGTCGAGAGGGGCGCTCTCGAGCGCCGCCGACGCGCCCAGCGACGTGCCGCCCGACGAGGTGTATTCGAGGTAGGCGCGCAGCAGGCGCACGCCCTCGGAGGTGCTGCGGGCCGGGTCCATGTCGGCGGCGGTGAAGGAGCTGACCAGGGTCATCCGGCGGCGGGCGCGGGTGACCGCCACGTTGAGCCGCCGCTCGCCGCCGGGGAGCAGGAGCGGGCCGAAGCGGTACGGCAGCTGCCCGGAGGCGTTCTTGCCGTAGCCGATGGAGAGGATGATCGCGTCACGCTCGTCGCCCTGGACGCGTTCGAGGTTCTTGACGAAGAAGGGCTCGGCGGCGGACTCGGCGAAGAACGCGTGCAGATCGGGGCGGGCGGACAGGGCCTTGCGCAGCGCGAGGTCGATGCGGTCGGCGTGGGTGATGCCCATCGTGATGACGCCGAGGGACTGCGACGGGCGCAGCTGGGCGTGCTGCAGCGCCAGCTCGACGACCCGGTCGACCTCGGCCGTCACGCTGTCGGTGCCCGTGTCGGTGCCGGTATGGATGGCGGTGGGGTCGAAGGCGACGTGCACGTGCTGCACTGAGCCGGCGCCGGCCGTGCCCGGGAACGTGACGAGCGAGCGCTCGTAGATGTGGGCGTTGGAGAAGCCGATGAGCCGGTCGTCCTGGCTGCGGTAGTGCCAGCGCAGCAGGTATGCGGGCAGCAGCGCCGTCAGCACGTCCAGGATCGACTCGTAGCCGGAGGTGAGCGACAGGTCGATCGAGCCGTCGGGGCGGATGCCGAGCGGGTCGGCGCCGCCGTCCTCCGCGGCGGTGAAGAACGACGTGGGCGGCAGCTGGTGCTCGTCGCCGGCGACGACGACCTGCCGGGCGCGCAGCAGCGCGGGGACCGCGTCGGCGGGGGTGACCTGGCTGGCCTCGTCGAACACGACGACGTCGAACAGGTCCGCCGAGGCGGGCAGCAGCTGCGACACGATCAGCGGGCTCATCGCCCAGCACGGGCGCAGCGCGGTCAGCATGTGCGGGGCCGTCGCGAAGAGCTGGCGGATGGGCAGGTGCCGGCGCTTCAGGTTGGCCTGGTGCTCGACGAGGCGGCTCTCGTCGGGGTGCTGGTCGCGGGTGCGCGTGATGTGCTCGGCCACGGCCCGCAGGACGCGGCTCGCGGTCGCATCGATGTGCTGGTGGTCCGCGGCGCGGAACTCTGCGGCGGTGCGGGTGTGCTGCGCCCCGTCGAACGCGCCGATGCGGTCGTCGGTGAACCCGAGGTGCTGCAGGATCGACGCGTGCCAGCAGGCGTCGAAGACGGCCGCGGCGAGGTCGGCGTCGGCGTGACGGCCGCCGAGGTCGGCGACGAGCTGGTCGAGGCCGAGCGCGGTGAACCCGGCGCCCAGCTCGTTGAGGCGCGGGACGCGGCGCAGCGTGCGCTCGTCGCCGGCCAGGCCGGGCAGCACGGCGCCCAGCCGGTCCAGGTCGGCGCCGGCCAGGCCGAGGTGCGGCACGAACGCGTGCAGCTGCGCGACCTGCTCGTCCAGCTGCTGAAACGCTGCCCTGGCCCGCGCATACTCGGCCGGCAGCCGCGGCTGGCCGCCGTTGGAGGCGAACCAGGAGCGCTGGGCGAGCGCCGTGGACAGTCCGGTGAAGAGCTGCTGCCGGCTCGGGCTGCCGGGGCCGCGCCACAGCTGGGCGGCCTGCTTGCGCATGCGGCGGCGGGTGAGCCAGCCGGCGTCGGCGCCGGGCTGGCCGGCGTGCTCGCGACGCCAGGCGGCGTCGGCGGCCGACGCGATGTGGGTGGCGAGGTCGACGCGGAACACGTCCTCGTGGAACTGCGTCAGGGTCGCGGCGACCCCGTCGAGGAGCCCGAACAGCTGCCGCCAGCCGGCCAGGTCGGCGGGCGCGCGCAGGCCGGTCTGCTCCTGGACGTGGCGCAGCGCCGGACGGGCCGCCGGCAGGGTGTGCTCGGCGAGCCGCTCGACCAGGCCGAACGCGGTCTCGGCGGCGGCGGGGGTCCGCACGGCGGCCCCGACCCAGCCGGACTGCCGCCCGGTGAGGGTGAAGCCCCCGAGCGCGGCGAAGTCGCGCAGCTGCTCCCGGACGCGCCGGGCGGTGCCGGCGTCCAGCGCGGTGAGCGTCTGCCCGCGCAGCCGCACCGCCGTCATCGGCCGCCCCGCGGCGGTCAGCGCGAGGATGGCGGTCTGCGACTGGTACGCACTGACCCCCCACGGCTCGCGGATCTGGTGCAGCGCCTCGTCGTGCCCGTTGAGCTGGGCACGCTTCGTGATCAGGGTCTCGTGCAGGACGCTGAGGTCGGGCTGGGCGATCCGGGCGGCCGAGTCGAACGCGGCCTTGAGGTCGGCGGCGACCCTGCGCCGCGACGTGGTGCCGTCGTGGACGTCCATGACGAGGCTGCCGAGCCCGCGCCGGGTGAGCCGGTCGGTGACGGCGGTGATCGCGGCCCGCTTCTCCGCCACGAACAGCACCCGCTTGCCGCGCGCGACCAGCGACGCGATCAGGTTGGCGATGGTCTGGCTCTTGCCCGTGCCGGGCGGCCCCTTGATCACGCTGTGCTGGCCGGACAGGACGGCGTTGATCGCGTAGTTCTGTGACGAGTCGGCGTCCAGGACCAGGAACTCGTCGTCGGGGGCGATCAGGTCGGGGTCGTCGAGCTGGACCGCGCCGGTCGCGTGCAGCCGCCGCTGCGCCTCGCCGTCACCGGCGATCGCGGCGATGATCTCGTGGCCTTCGAGCGCCTCGGCGGCGACCCGCAGGTCGTTGACCATCGGCAGCTTCGCGTAGGAGAACGTGCCGAGCACGCACCGCGGCCCGATCGTGAACCCGCGGACCCGCCCGGACGCCTCCTTCACCAGCCGCTCATACAGCGGCTGCGGGTCGAAGCCGGCGGTATAGCTGATCAGCTCCTCCAGCTCGTCGGCGTCGACCTGGACGCCGAACTCCTCCTCCAGCAGCTGCAGCAGGGTCGGGTTGACCTCGGTGTCGCCGTGGACGCTGAGCTCGAAGTCGTCCTCGGCGGCGCCGCGGGCGCGCAGCTGGGCGGAGCGCAGCAGGACCGGCGCCGCGGGCACGCCGCTGCCGGCCGCCGGGGTCCAGGTCGCCGAGCCGATCGCCACGAAGCACGTCTCGATGCCGCGCTCCTCGGCCAGCTCACGGGCCTTGTTCCTGATCGTGCGGGCCCGCTTCACCGCCGCCGCGTGCGTCAGCACCGGCCCGTCGTCGGGGGCGGCAGCCGCGGGCGCGACGGCCGTGGGCGCGACGGCCGTGGGCTCGACGGCTTCGACCGCCGCTTCAGGTCTCGGAGGCGTCGCCGGTACGGAGGCCCGCCCGATCGCCGGACGCCCGTCGTCGACCAGACGGGACGCGGTGGGGTCGGGCGCGGCGACGGCCGGCTCCCCGACGTCGAGCACCGTGTCGAGCACTGTGTCGGCGGGGTCCGCGACCGGATCGACCGCCGGTTCGGGCGCCGGGGACCGCTTGCCGCCGGACCGGGTGAACAGCTGGGTGAGCGACATGGTGCGCCCGCCGAGCAGCGCGGAGACGGCGACGGGGTCGGCGGCGGACAGGTCGAGCGTGCCGGAGCGCAGGTCCTTGTAGTACAGCAGTGTGTTACGTCCGCCCAGGTCGATGAGCTGCGAGCGCCACCGCCGGGCGGCCTCCTGCACGAGCGTCGCCCGCGACCGACCATCCACGACGCGAGCGTAACGGCCGGGTACGACACTCTGCACGAGATCAAGAACGGGTAATCGATCGACACCTTTACTGTTAACAAACCTTCGCGTAGTGTCCGCGCTAGGGCGCCCTACATCCCCCATCTCGACCCGAGTCCGAGGCAGGTCTGCAATGAGACTGCGTATCGGGGTGATCGCGGCTGCCCTGGCAACTGCCGCGGCCACCGTCATCACCGTCGCCGCGACGCCGGCGTCCGCCGCGGCCGCCACCGCGGCTTTCGTCCAAACCTCCAACTGGGGTTCCGGCTACGAGGCCAAGTACACGATCACCAACGGCACGAGCAGCACGATCAACGGCTGGACGGTCGCGTTCGACCTGCCCAGCGGCACGTCGGTCAGCTCGTCCTGGGACGCCAACCGGACCGGCACCTCCGGTCGCGTGAGCTTCGCCAGCACCTGGAACGGCACGATCGCCCCCGGCGGCACGGCCAGCTTCGGGTTCATCGCCGCCGGCAGCGGCACCCCGACCAACTGCACGCTCAACGGTGCCGCGTGCGGGGGCGGCACGACCCCGACCACGCCGGCCGGGACCCCGGGCGTGCCGGGTAACTTCCGGGTCACCGCGACCACCGACACCAGCTTCACCCTCGCCTGGAACGCCTCGACCGGCACCGTCACCGGCTACCGCGTCTACGAGGGCAGCACCGTCCGCGCGACCGTCACCGGCACCTCCACCACCGTGTCCGGGCTGACCGCCGGCTCCAC